>CAVAON010000031.1:0-22767 GCA_963590215.1 Anaerovoracaceae bacterium
CTGACTACAGGATGCTTAACATTACGTTGGAAGAGTTTGCAGGTAAGCTTAAAACTATCGATGACTGCAATATCATCGATACTCAGAGTGCATTCAAAAGGAGCGGAATAGCAGCTGATGAGGCATACAGTGACGGTATTCATCCTACTGCAGCAGCTCATGAATTTCTTGCAGAATATATTGCAAAAGAGTTAAAAGTGCTTTTGACTTAAAAAAATCAAAGAATTACGGGATTTTTTTGCATCAAAAAACCGGTTACGATTTTTTGTCAAGTAGTGGCTGTAAATGTTCAAAAAACAAGGATTTCAAGGTGTGGTGAAAAAAATAAAAAATGGAATTGACAGTAAAACCGGGGTGTGATAAAATGGTACTGTCGAAAATTGTGTGCGGGACGCATACAGATTAACTCAATAATATGCAGATGATTAAGAGAAGTGATTTCACTTCTCTTTTTTGTGCTGCAAAAAAAGAAAGGAGAGAAAAAATGAGTTTAAGGAAATCACTTAGTCTGCTGCTCATATGCATATTGCTTGCGGCAATGATGCCGGTGCAGGTGTTTGCTGATCTGAGCAGCAGCAGATCGGCAAAATTTAAAGAAGGAGGAGTGTTATATGATGCTTATGGCAGGACTTATCATTATGATAAGCAGTACTATATACAGGTATATCAGTACAATTCTGACGGGTCGAGACGAAAAATCATACTCGATAACGAAAACACGTCGCCCAAAAGATCTTTTTTGATAAAACAGGGAGGCACCTCATATAGAGGATATTGCGTAGAACATGGTGTATATACTAATGAGACACTTAACATGAAAGCCTTGTCGCAGGAGGGCGGCATATCATTTTACAAAGGGCTCAGCAAGTCTCAGCGGAGGAATATACAGCTTGCGTTGCTTTATGGCTGGCAGTCTGGCAAAAGCATAACTGATGTGAAGGACACGCTTTTTACGAAGTCAAAATGGTATCAGAAAACATGTGACAAATACAACAAGGATGACTGGTATATTGCAACCCAGATGCTTATATGGGAAATCCAGCAGGAATACAGAGATTCTGACATGGATTACAATAGCAAGACTGTATCAGGAAGTAAGGTGCACAAAGAGCTTTGTTATCTGTCAGGAAATCCTGTAAGCATATATCATTACTCAAATTTCCTCAAAGGGCAGGGTGCATATGATATATACAAATTCATGGCTGATGCAATCAAAGCTCATGGAGATATTGCGTCGGGCCTTAAAAGCACCGACAAATCAAAACCGAAAAAGATAAAACTTGTGCAGGAAAAGGATGAAACAGGACAGCCAACAGCAGTATGGTCAGCCGTTATAAGGGACAGTGGGAAATATCCTGTTACAAAAAACGCTCTGGAAAATAAATATAGAGCAGTCAATATAGTTAAAGGCAAAAATAAAGATGACCTTAAAATCGAGCCTGTAAAATCAGATACAGGAGCATTGCAGTACAAAATAAGCTGGACGGGGGCAAGTAGCACAGACAGCCCGCCAGAGGATACTGTGTTTACAATCGAAAGAGTATTTGATGCCGACAATGATACAATCAGAAACAACCTGCTTTTCTGGTACTGGAATTCAGGTTCCGGAGGCTGGCCAAACCATTGCCAGACTATAGTTACAGGCTCATGCAATCCACAGTATTTCTATATAAGCCTTACGGCAGATGTACCGGATATACCAGATATACCGGGAGAGGGAAAAGAACTCGGTGAGCCTGAATATTTCCCTGAGTTTGAGTTTCCTGTAAGCAAACAGGACAAAAATCCGGGCTGGGACGGAGATGTTCATACAGGAATGGGTGATGCCTCACTTGGTGCAACATATACTCTTTACAGGAATGGTGAAGCTGTTGACAGTGTTACATTAAATGATAACGGTGAGCAGGAGATTTTGAGAGATAAACCGTGGGAAACGGCAGAAGACTTTAACAAGACAGAGTCAGGCTCATATATACATAATACAGAAAACGGCACACACTGTACTGTTGCACCAATCCGCACAGAGTGGAACGGTGAGATTACATATACTATCAGAGAAGAAGCACCTGACGGAAGATTTGTAAATCCCGACAGCGGCGTCAGGACATATAATGTCACATATATGGCATCAAGTAACAATTCGCAAAGCTGCACGGGAGAGCCTGCCTGCTGGTCAGAAATACAATATGATGTAAATTGCATATCGGACAATACAACAATTAATATATCAGGAGATGTTGCTGCAGCGGAGGCTGAAAATCCTGTTGCATTCAATGAAGAAGTATATATAAACGACTGCTATAGAGGCAAAATAACTCTGAGCAAATCACTTGAAGATGAAAATGTATTTGACGATGTGTCACTTGGAGGAGGCAAAAGAAAATCAACGAATTCCGGATGGAAACTTTATCTCAAATCCGGGTTTGAGCAGAATAAATATATCAGATTCAAAAAAGAAGCGGATCTTGCAGATGGCACGGCGGTCTACAGAGCTCTCAGAGATAACACAGGGGTTGACAATCAGAGCAATGAAATGAAAATAGGCTCAAACGGCTGCATGATGATACTTGATGTCCCGTATGGAGAATACTATATGGAAGAGGCGGTTACAGACGATGCATCGTTTGTAGCTGAAAAATTTACAGTTGTCATAGGTGAGCATAATGGAGAATACTCAGAAGATGACAGATATGACAACAGATATGATTATGACATCAGAGATAAAAAAATAGAGAACAAAATCAAAATAATCAAAACAGATGAAGAAACAGGCAAAACCGTGAGTCTTGCAGGAGGCACCAAATTCTGCATAAGGTACATGGGAAATGTTCTTGAGTCAGATGTCACAGCCTCCGCAAATTATGGCAAACTGCTTCCGAATGCGGCTTCAATCAATGATAAGACAGGAAACAATGATGAGTTTGAATGCGATGAAAACGGTGAAATAATTATTCCATATATGCTCAAATTCGGTACATACCGAATAGAAGAATTTACAGTGCCTGAAGGATACTATATCGGCGAAGAAGATGACGCGGTAAGATATTATACCTTCAATGTATCGAAGCAGAATATTCACGAGGATGGCAATTTTGGACAGATGGTGGATTATAACGGCAGCATCTCTGAAGCTGATCCGTCATATAACAGTGAAAGCTGGCCTTACAAGACATATTATCAGGCAGTTGCCATAGCAAACAAGCAGGCCAAGGGTGTAATAAGGATAGACAAAGAAGGTGAAATGTTTACCGGCTGGAAAAAGGTTGTTTCATCAGGCAGAGAACTGATGAAACCTGTATATGAAGGAGCAAAAAAGCTTGCAGGTGCAGTATTTGGAATATTTGCAGCAGATGATGTGCTCCTTGCAGATGGCAATGAGGGCGCCGAAATTTATGACTCGCAAACGGATGAAAAAATCAGTATTCCTGTCGCATTGAGCACACATGAGTCAAACGGCAAAGAAACAGTGCAAAGCCTTCTCGGGAAGCTATATGAAGCTGATGTATATGAAACAGGAAGTCTTGAACATAGCAGTGGTGCGAAGCTTTGGTATATGCTTGAACGTCAGGCTTCAGAAGGCAATGTGAAGCGCAGCATTTATGTCACTCCGGAGCAAAAGGACACGGAATATTCATATATATATGAAAAGGAAGATGAAGATTTCACTTACAGATATGATGTCAATGTAAAAATGCAATACCAGGCGGGTGGCAGTAATGTTACAGACTTTGAAATTATAAAAAGCACAATTTCAAGAAAAGGCGGAGTTGCAGAGATAAATTCAACAGAGCCTGTGCAGTATCTGGCAGAAACTCTCATTCCAAATGACTCATGGGGAGAGCCGGGAGGTAATATCCTCGACTTTTCGTACAGGAAATTCATATATGAGGCAGATGGCACGCAGGGAAGTGACTGGAACGGAAATACTGTTGATTTCTCTGAAGGTGCAGCGACAAGAGCGGTAAATGAAGAAGGGAATTTTGTAATTACAACTCAAACAGGTGAAACCCCGGAAGATATTTCATACAGTGTGCTTTTGGAAGATGGAGGCAGTGTCAGCTGTGATGCAAATGGCAATTTTCAGACAGCACTCATAGAAATATACGATATCTCATATACAACCAAAGGTACAGATGAAGAAACATATGACTTTACATGGGACGGGTTTGAACTTCTGGCGCAGGCAGGAGGAGACAGTGCAACAACAGAAATAACAGCACAGGGTGGCAGCCCGCAAATAAGCTGCGGCATAGGCTACAATGCAAATACAGACGGCCTCAAAACAGTGTTTACAGCAACAGAACCGAAGGCACCTGTGTATTTTATGAATAGAGACGGCGTGAAAACGCAGATGTATTACTTTGGTGGCAAGCTCAAGGCAGACATAATCATACCTGCGGATGCCGTAAAAACAGGTTGGGAAACCACAGTACCTGAAATCATAGTAAGAAACACTGACGGCGAAGGTGGAACCTCTGAGAATGTTCTGGACTGGTTTGCAAAGCTTGATTCTGATAATCAGAAAGAAGTATTTACACCATACAGTGGCATTACAGTCACGGCCAGATACAATGGAGGCAGCAAAGAGCCTGTATATTATACAGTTGAAATAATTTCGGACAAAGATGAACAAAACCCTGTAGAGATAACATATTCAGACGGATATACTGCAAAACTTTACTGCAGTAATGCCTCTTCAGGAAACGGTGTCGGCGTCATGGAACTCGCAAATGTATACAGAACGAACAGATACCCTCTCTCAAGGCTTGTAGAGATAATAACCACAGATGAAAACGGATATGCCCAGTCGGGAGAGTTGCCTCTTGGGAAATATGTGATAAGAGAACTTAATGCAGCTTCAGGATATGTGACAGATGACACGGCTTATGAAGTGGAGCTCAAATATAAAGACCAGAATACAAGGCTTGTATGGGCAGATGTCAAGGCACAAAACAAAGCATATAGTGTTGAAATTGATCTTCAAAAGGCCTTTGAAACAGCATATGGCTCGGGCGAATATGAAAGGGATGGAAATGCTCTATTTGGTATATATACGGCAGAGGAAATATCAGCATCAGCACAAAGCACAGACAAAGAAACAGCTTTATCTGTAGGAAAAGATACGCTTGTCGATACAATAACGGCTGGCAAATCAGGCAAAGGTGTATTGAAAACCAAATTGCCTGAGGGACGATATTACGTCAAAGAAATCAAAACAAAACGAGGATACAAGCTTGATACCACTCCATTCTATTTTGCAGTGGGTGACAAACAGGCAGAAGCAGCCGGCGCACTGGAATTTGATTATGAGGAGTCTGGCATAAGCGGTAAAGCTGTCATGAGCTGTGCGGGCAAGACTGTTGTTACAATTGATGTTAAAAAAAGAACTCCTATGCCTGATATTACAGTTGATGATGCTTCATATTCCCTTGAGAGAAGCAGTGAAGCAGACAATATCAATATAACTGCTGATAAAGACAAAACGACAGTGAAGCTGCTTGTCTGTGACGGTGAAGAAAAAACCGTCAAACTGCCGGAGATACAAAAGGTACTTAAAATAAGGACAGAAGGCAATACATACAGCTATGAGCTTGACGGTACATCAGGTACATATATGCCGGATACAGTTTGCACGGGATACCTTGCATCATTTGAAAAAATATTTGAAGCAGAGGATAATGCGGCAGAGCCTGTGATGCTGCCCGTTACAGAAACCGTGCAGTTTACAGCAGCAGGAGAAAACCCGTCAAAGCTTGATATTGTGCTGACACATACGCCAAAAACATATGAAGAGGAGTCAGAGAAAGGCATTGTTACCAGGGCATTGACTGACGATAATGGCAAACAGGTTTATGAACACAAGGCAGAAATCGATGTAAACTGTGGAGACGGGCCGGTATTGCTTAATGCGGGAGAAAAAACAGAATTCAGTGATTGCAAAGGTACTTTGTTCAAAATAGGACTTGACGCAAACGGTAAACTGAAGGTGTCTGCATATGGATATCCTGACGAAAGCATTTCCGAAGAGGAAGAACCGAAAGCTTTATCAGATAATGAGCCTCTGCCTGTTAAATTCACCAAAAGCGTGACCCATGCAAGAACAGACAGAAGTGCAGAGGCAGTGCAGATAAAAATAAATTCGAATGACAACATTAATGCCGGCGATATTTATAACGAAGTGGAAAAGACTGAAAACCCGGTGATACCGACTTATGTAAAGGGTGTGACAGATACTCCTGAGAAGAAAGGAAACATTGAAATCATCAAGACAGATGCTGACGGAGGCAATCTGCTTGAGGGAGCAAAGTTCAGAATATGGAGCGACGATGAAAGCTTTGGCGAAAGATATGAAATTACTGATGAAGAGGGCAAAATATTAATTTCAGATCTTGAAGAGGGCACATACTATATCTGTGAAGTTGCGGCACCGGATGGATACGTTCCAGAGGATACTGTGTACAAACTTAACGTTACAGCAGAAGAAACTGCTGTAATCAACATTGAAAACAGTAGAGTGCCGGAGATTGAAACACCAGATGAACCGGAAAAAGAAAAACCGAAAAAAGTCAAAGAAGAAATTAAAGATACAGCACCTAAGACAGGAGATGAGGCAAACATAATGACATACATTGCAATCATATGTGCAATACTCCTGGCAGGACTTTTAATGCTGGTAAGACGATTTGTTGCGGATGCAATAAGAAAACGTTAGAGGACCTACAGGGCAACAGCTTAAAATTTATTCAAGCCACCTGGCTGGGGTTAATGCCTCAGCTCAGGGGTATTTGATTTTTGCTTTTTTCTAAAAAACAGCCACAGAATAGCGAGCCTGGAGAAGGAAATGCAGGGATAAAAACAGGGAAGGAAATTGCTGGGGATAAGGATGTATCCGGTTGAAATATGAGGTGCCGGATGATATACTTTAGGTAATGCAAAACCGTCCCGAATACAAAAAAATAAATATGGAGGACAGTTATGTACAAAGATAACTATATCAGGTATCCATTTAGTAGACAGCTGATGTTTGCTAAGGTAATGGAAGACCCTGGACTGTGCAGGAATATGCTTGAACTGATATTTCCTGACAGACAGGTAAAGGACATTATTGTCCATGAGCGGGAAGTTTCCGCTACAGAAGCTACAGTTATAACTGGTATGGAATCAAAGTCAATCAGACTTGATGTATTGTTTAACGATGCCAGTGGCTGGTATGATATTGAGTTGCAGGTGGAGGACAAAAAGAATCTCCCAAAACGTAGCCGCTATTATGCAGCGGCACTTGATGTAAACAGACTTAAACGAGGCGAAGATTACAACAAACTCCCGCCATCATATATAATCTTTATATGTTTATATGATGAGATGGGGATTGATGAGCCTGTCTATTCTTTTCAGATGTTTGATGAGAAGTACAGTTTGCCTCTTAATGATGGGAGTTATACGATTATCCTTAATGCCAATTGCAGTTCAGCCAAGGTACCAGAGAGCCTGAGCCCTTTGTTTGAGTATCTTAAAACTGGTGATGTAGCCACAGATGATGACTTCATCAGCAGAATAGATGCAAAAGTCAGAGAGTTTCAGGATGATGAGGAGATAAAGCGTATGATGTCAGTTGAAGATGAAATGAGGCTGATATATGAAACCAGGCTGGAAAGACAACTGAAGGAAGGCCTTGAGAAAGGTTTGGAACAGGCTAAAAAACAAGGTCTTGAACAAGGTCTTGAACAAGGTCTCAAACAGGGACTTGAACAAGGTCTTGAGCAGGGTCTCGAACAAGGTCTTGAACAGGGACTTGAACAAGGTCTCGAACAGGGCATTGAACAGGGCATTGAACAGGGCATTGAACAGGGCATTGAACAGGGCATTGAACAGGGCATTGAACAGGGCATTGAACAGGGCATTGAACAGGGCATTGAACAAGGCATTGAACAGGGCATTGAACAAGGCATTGAACAGGGCATTGAACAAGGCATTGAACAGGGCATTGAACAAGGCATTGAACAGGGCATTGAACAAGGCATTGAACAGGGCATTGAACAAGGCATTGAACAGGGCATTGAACAGGGCAAAGCAGAGGGCAAAGCTTCTGGCAGGGCAGAGAGAGAACTTGAGATGGCGAAGGCTATGAAGGCTGAAGGTATTGATATAAATACCATAGTCAGGGTGTCAGGATTGCCTATAGAGAAAATAGAGGAGCTGTAATAGTAGTATCAGTGCCAGAGTGGGTATATATGTTGCTCGCTCCAGTAATTTAATGTCATGAGTGCCAGAATACACACATAATAAAAAAAGTGATTGATTTTCGTGTGGGGATAATATATAATATGCCTGTTGTCTCAAGTTTTGAGACAGCTATTTTGACAAACCTTGTGTCGGGAGTGTATTTTTACACTATGTACTATCGCATATCCAGACCCGGCACCGCTTAGTCCAGAAGGAGGTGAAACAAATGACAAATTATGAGCTTATGTTCATTATTGACCCTGCGTTAGAAGACGAGAAAAAAGACGCTACAGTTGAAACTGTAAAAGGAATCATCGAAGCTGACGGCACTGTCGGAGAAGTAGATGTATGGGGTCTGAAAAAACTCGCATATCCTATCCAGAAGAAAAACGAAGGATACTATGTAGTAGTTCCATTCCAGGCCAGCCCGGAATTACCAAAAGAACTTGACAGAAGACTTAGAATTTCTGAAGCAGTAATGAGACACCTTATAATCAATAAGGATGAACAGTAAGGAAGGAGCCCGGCATGAACAGTGTAGTATTAATCGGCAGACTTACAAGAGATCCTGAAGTAAGATATACTCAGGATCAGATGGCTATTGCCAGATTTTCAGTTGCAATAGACAGACCCGTAAGCGCCGGCAAAGAAAAACAGACGGACTTTCCCAATGTAGTTGTATTTGGCAAACAGGCCGAAAACTGTGAGAGATTTCTTTCCAAGGGCAGACTTGTAGGCGTCCAGGGAAGAATCCAGACAGGCAGCTATACCAACAAAGACGGCATCAAGGTTTATACGACCGAGGTTGTTGCCAATAGAGTTGAATTCCTTGAATGGGGAGATAGACCATCAGGAGCGGTAGCGCCGGTAAGACAGGATGATGATATTCCTGCAGGCTTTGAGGCTCTTGAAGATGAAGATATCCCGTTCTAGATTTTCAGGAAAGGAGATAATCTACCATGATGGATAGAAAACGCGGTGGCATGAGAAGAAAAAAAGTATGCCAGTTCTGTGCAGATAAAACCGAAACTATCGACTACAAAGATGTTGAGAAGTTAAGGAAATATGTTACAGAGAGAGGTAAGATTTTACCTAAGAGAATAACTGGTACTTGTGCTATGCACCAGAGAGAAGTAACAAAGGCTATCAAGAGAGCCAGAATCGTTGCTTTATTACCATATACTGCTGAATAACATACAGCATATAACAGCAAACAACCGGAATGAGTAATTTACTTGTTCCGGTATTTTATTTTTTGTTCAAACATGATAAACTGTATATACACAAGCATTGCAAAAGGAGTGAGATCATTGAAAACAGGATTCATAGGTGCAGGCAATATGGGCGGTGCCATATTGAGAAGCTTTGCATCGTCAGAGCATATTAGAGGCAGCCTGTATGTTTATAGCAGGACAAAATCAAAAACAGAAAAGCTCGCAGAGGAGCTTGGCATCAGAACATGTGACAGTGCAGCAGAGCTTGCGGCTGCTTGCGACATTATTATCATCGGAGTTAAGCCTGATACAGTAGCTGAAATAATAAAACAGATAAAGCCTGTATATACATCTGACAAAATAGTGATTTCAATGGCTGCAGGCATCAGTATCAGTGCCATTGAAGACATGCTGGGAAAACAGGCAAAAATAATCAGGATTATGCCCAATACCCCTGTTGCAGTAGGCGAAGGAATGACGGCAATATTTGTAAATGGAAATATTTCGAAAGAGGACAGACAGATTGTATATGACATGTTCAGCCAGAGCGGCAGGGCTGAATTTGCAGATGAATCACTGATACATTGCATTATAGGGGTATCAGGGTCAAGCCCGGCATATACATATATGTATATAGATGCTCTTGCCAAGGCAGCGCAGGCAGAGGGAATGGACAGAAATCAGGCTGTAGATTTTGCTGCTCAGTCAGTCTTGGGCGCGGCTAAAATGGTGCTTGAAACAGACAAAAGCCCTCAGGAACTGAGAGACAATGTATGCTCGCCGGGCGGCACGACAATAGAAGCAGTAAAAACACTTCAGCAAAACGGATTCTTAGAGAAACTCACAGAAGGCTTTGATGCATGTGTCAGAAAATCGGAGGATATGAGTAAATGATAGTCGAAGAAAAAACAATATCAAGCGAAATGATATATGAGGGAGCCATATTAAACCTCAGAAAAGACAAGGTTACAGTCAAAGACGGCAAAACCGCATATAGAGAAATAATAGAGCATAACGGTGCTGTGGCACTTGTGCCTGTTACAGACAGGGGCAATGTGGTAATGGTAAAACAGTATCGCAAAGCATGCGAAAAAGCTCTTCTTGAAATTCCCGCAGGCAAAATAGACAAGGGTGAAGAAGCATATGTATGTGCAGCAAGAGAGCTCAGAGAAGAAACAGGTTATACGGCTCAAAATATTGAGCTTATGAGCGAGTTTTACGTTGCATGCGGCTATAGTGGTGAAAAAATCTCCGTATATCTTTGTACGGGACTTAATCCTGGAGATACCGATTTTGATGAAGACGAGGCTTTGGACATAATCGAAATTCCTTTTGATGAGCTTTACAATATGTGTATGAGCGGAGAACTTGAAGATTCCAAAACAATAGTGGGGATACTTATGGCAAAAGAAAAGCTGGCAAAAAAAACGGCCTGTGAGGGAAATACACTTTAGAGGAATGATATGTATATAGATGAATTCATAGATTATCTCAAAAATACAAAAAAAGCTTCTGCAAATACTATAGAGGCCTACAAAAGAGACATTGACAGCTTCGAACGATATATGGCAGGAAACAGTGCAGATAACCTTGCATCTGTCGTGAGTACAGATATAACCGGGTATATGTTAAATCTCAGAAGTGAAGGCAAATCAGCATCTACTATAAACAGGAAGCTTGCATCATTGCGCGCTTTTTATTCATTTCTCTCTGACAGAGGTTATGTCAGGAGTAATCCGGCAGCAGAGCTTGCTGTGCCAAGGACCAAAACGAGAGAACTTGAGTATCTTTCTGTAGATGAAATCGAAAAACTGCTTGAGCTTCCGGATGATACAGCAGCAGGCATCAGAGATAGAGCGATTCTTGAAATAATGTATGCTACGGGAATGAGAGTAAATGAGCTGATACAGGCAGAGGTCACAGATGTAAATACAGTGCTGGGATTTATTTCTTTTGATGGCTCACACGGCAAGGCACGTATTGTACCTATGGGAAGGCCTGCAAGACATGCTGTTGAAGCATATATCAAAGATGCAAGAGGGCAGCTTCTGAAGGGCAGAGAGGACAGCGGAGTGCTTTTTCTCAACCATTACGGGCAGCCGCTTACAAGGCAGGGCCTCTGGAAGATAATAAGTGGATATGGAGAGAAAGCAGGCTTTGAGACAAAACTGACACCCCATATTCTGCGGAACTCCTTTGCTGTTCACATGATTGAAAATGGAGCAGATATCAAATCTCTTCAGGAGCTTATGGGGCATGAAGATATTGCAGCAATGCAAATATATATGAATATCAAAAAAAACAGAATCAAAGAAGTATATGACAGCACACATCCGAGAGCCTGACAGGTATGGCGTTTATTGACAAGGGACGCAGTGTGTGATACAAATTAGTTAGTAAAACAAAGATATATATTAATCTGAGTACGGATAGGAGATGGCAATGGTAAACCGCAAAAGAATATTGGTAATTGACGATGACAAAATCAACAGGGCGGTAATTGCCGGCTCACTGGAATCAAATTATGATATAGTCGAGGCGGCAGGAATAGAACAGGTATCAGCCCTTGACGTCGAAGAGAAAAAACGCATAGATCTTATAATCATAGATATGTTCCTCAAAAAAGATGATTTCTGGGAATTCATGAAAAGACTCAAAAAAGATAAAGACTATGCCCATATACCTGTGATAGTTATACTTGCACCGGATACAGATAATATGTTTATTGAGCGTGCAGGTATGCTCGGCGCTGATGAATTCATAACCAGACCCTTTTCTGAATATGTCATAAACAGACGTGTTCAGAAAATCATAAGCGCAGGCAGCACTCCGGGCATTTCAGATGCCGCAGGATCCAGGGCAGGAGACAGAATATCCGCATACCTTGAATTTGAAAGACTCAAATCAGAATTTTTTCTTTCGCAGACAAAAGAAATCTGGTTTGAATACAGCTTTGACACTTCTGCACTTGAACTTTCAAGAGAGGCGGCAGTAGCGCTTGAACTTCCATATATTATAGAAAAACCTTTTGAAAATCCGAAAGTTAGTTCGTTTTTTACAAGTGGTCAGCACCTGAAGATAATAGAGGAGCTGGAAGCCTCCTCGGCAGAAAACACCTTTTACGAAGAAGAGCTGCAGATTGACACTGAATCGGGTAAAAAATGGTTCAAACTGTCTATGTATATATTGTGGTCAGCCCAAAAAAACAGGCCGCTTTCCGCATTCGGAAAACTTGAAGATATCAACAACAGATACAGCAGATTGCAAAAGCTTTACAGCAGCTATGTAAAGACGAAGCAGCTTAGGGCAGAGAACCCTGATATAACAGCAGAGCAGGTGCTGGCAATGATTGAATATTTTAAGGGAATGTTTGAAATTGTACGGCTTGTTGACCCGAAGGCATGTATGCAGCTTGAAATAAACGACGGCAGAGTATCCATTGGTAAACCGCAAAGATGCTATACTATATGGAATAAAACCAGCCGATGTGAAAACTGTGTATCAAAAATAGCAGGATGTACAGGCAGACCTTCAACCAGGCTTGAATTTACCGAAAACAAGATATATAATGTCTCTGCTTCATATATAACTGTTGATGGCAAAGCATATGCTCTGGAGCTTGCCTCTCCTGTCAACTATGACAAGATGATGGCTTCGGATGACAAAAATAAGCTGCTTAATGCAATTACGGCACACAACAGACAGCTTTATATAGATCCAGTGACAGAAGTATACAACCGCAGATATTACGATGACAGGCTTCGTGAAAAAAATGGTGAATTTACACTGGCGATGCTCGATATTGACAATTTCAAGCTTGTAAACGACAGATTCGGCCACATTGCAGGCGATGAAGCTCTTGTTGCCATAGCTAAGACCATCAAAAAAACAGTCAGAGCCGGAGATGATGTGGTTCGCTTTGGCGGAGATGAATTTCTGATTGTGCTTGATGATATGCCCGAAGAAATGCTCCCTGTAAAACTTGAACAGATATTGCATGCTGTTGAAAACATCAGACTTGAAAATTATCCTGACATGAGACTTACAGTAAGCATAGGCGGAGCTTATGCGCACGGCATACTTTCGCAGATCCTGCGAAAGGCTGACATGGCGATGTACAAAGCCAAAAATAAACGAAACAGTATATGTACATACAGCGATTCCATATAGATACCGGAGGGCAGTCATGGGAAAAAAGCGTATTAGAGACAATTTTATATTAAAAGATATTATAATGATGCTCCTTGTGCTGATTGGAAGCCTGGCAATAATTTTCGCAGCCTATCAGGACAGACTTGGGGTTGTTTCTCAACAGGGAGTAGAGGATATGCTGCGGGAATCTGTAGGAGCTCAGCGTGTGTCCATGGAAGAAAAAATAGAGGCAGGCTTTGGACAGCTGATGGTTGTAGGCAGCGAAGTAAAAGACAATTTAGAAGATCTTTCAGATGCCAGGATAGCCGACGAGCTTGAAAAAATCGCTGTAGACACCACTTTTGAGGATCTGGCGGTATGCAAAAGAGATGGCAAGCTTGTTTATAGCGATGGAATTGTTGCAGACTGCTCAGACCATGACTATTTCAAAGAAGCAGTCAAGGGAAGCAGGAGCATCGAACTTCGATCAAATGAAAACCAGAGCGGCAAAAAATCTTTTGTTTTTGCACAGCCTATATACAAAAACAAAAGAATCGTAGGAGTTGTTGTTGCAAGCAAAAGTCTTGAAAGCATTACATCAGATTTAGAAAAACAGGAATTCAGCAAAGGACAGTATGAATTTCTGTGTTATGAAGATGGAGAAATCATTACACATGTATATGGACAGATGTCAGATATAGACTCGGATGCTGATCTTGCTGGAATGAATATAGATAGCTTTTTCAGAAACGGTGAAGATGGCGTGGGCAAAAGCAGCCTCTATACATATGAAGGCAAACAATATTACGGTATATATACTTCATCAGGAATTGACGGCATATATATCTTCAGTGCCCTTCCGGAGGGAAGCATCAGCATGCTTACCGGAGTCACCCAGAAATGGAGCCTTATTATAGTTGCTATAGCATTTGTGTTAACTGTTATCGCATCATCCATAATGATATGGCATCTCAAAAAGAAAATAATAATTGCACAAAAAAAAGAATCAGACCGCAAAGAAAAACTCGAAAAATATTATAGCTTTCAGAACAAGAGAACTCTGAGGCGCCACAGTCCGCTGCGTGTATTCTATTTTAATCTTACACGTGATATCTGCAGGCAGGAAAACGAAGGGATGCTGACTGCAGATAAAAAAATAGAAAATGGCGCAAGCATCGAAAAGACATGCGAAGACATATGCGAGAGGCTTCATCCAAATGACAAAAAAAGATTCCTTGAAATCATGTCAAGAGACAACCTTATAGCAGCTCTCAAAGCAGGCATATCTGCAGTTGAAGAAAATTTCCTGTTCAATTATAAAGGATTTGGATACATATGGATTGATGTTTCGGCGGATCTTGTAATCAATCCCATGACAGATGAGCTGGAAGCTGTTTTGTCTGCTTCTATCATAAATGGTGAAAAAAGAATAGAACAGATAGGCAAAAAACTCATAACCGAAAAGTTTGATACTGTAGCATTGATAGATGTGGCATCGGGAACGCTGCATACTGTTAAAGACATTGAAAATGCCGGGAGGGAGTCTGCTGAAGAGTTTAAAATATCTCAGATTGCATATGAAAAATCCATTTGTGAAAGATTACAGAGCATGCTTTCCGAAAGTGCTTTTGAACAGATTAAGGAAAATGTAAAGCTTGAAACTGTTCTAAGAGAACTTGAAAAGAGCGAAGATTACAGTGTAGCAGTTCATGTTCTGGAAAACAAAGAAGTTAAACATTATCAGCTCAGATACTCATATCTTGATGAATATAGGGAAAGCATCATGATTTTCTCTGAAGACATTACCGATATACTCGAAAGCCGATTCGACATTGAGACTGGTCTATACAACACATCAGGATTTTATGAGACTGTTGAAAACTGGATAGAAAACAATCCGGGCAGGAAATTCCGAGTAATCAGATATCATATTGACGGATTCATGAATATAAATGCGACATACGGCTACGAGGAAGGTAACCGCCTGATCAGAGAAATCGGAAACTATATGCGTATTCACAGCAGCAATGACAGTATTGCGGGACATATAAACTCCGACTATTTCATACAGTTTTGCGCTGAAGAATGTATCAGTGCAGAAGAATATTATGGGCAGTTTCTCAAGCACTTTGAGAATTATGATATGCCTTATCCTGTGGCTTTCAAAATAGGAGTATACGATTTGTGTGAACCTGATTGTGATATTCAGATTATGAGTTACAAAGCACACCTTGCGATTCAGGCAATTGAAGGTGATTTTTCAAGGAACATCGAATACTATCGCAAAGGTATGATGGAGGCTACACACGAAGAACATCAGATGCTTACGGAAGTAGCAAGCTCAATCAGGGAAGAGCAGTTTGAAATATGGTTCCAGCCGCAGATTGATTACAACAATGGAAATATTATAGGGGCGGAGGCACTCGTTAGATGGAGACATCCGAAACTTGGATTCCTGTATCCGGGCGAATTCATACCTATTCTCGAGCGAAGCAAACAGATATCAATGCTGGATAGATATGTATGGAACAAGACGGGAGAATATTTGAGCAAATGGAACGGTCAGGGTGTAGGCATTCCTTTATCGATTAATGTCTCGCGAATGGATATAAATGATCCGAATCTGTACAATACGCTAAAAGACATAGTCAGAAATCACGATATTCCGCCTTACATGCTCAGGCTTGAAATCACAGAGAGCGCATATATGCAGCAACCTGAAAATCTTGCTGCAGCCGTAAGAAACCTCAGAAATATGGGATTTGTTGTTGAAATGGACGACTTTGGAAGCGGATATTCGTCTCTTAATGCCTTGAAGGATCTTGAGATAGACGTGCTCAAGCTTGATATGAAGCTTGTTTCGGAAATCGGAACAGGCAATCGCAAAAACGAGAATATATTAAAGGCTGTAGTGCAAATGGCATCTGCACTGAATATGTCTGTTATTGCAGAGGGGGTTGAAACCAAAGCGCAGGCTGATTACCTCAAATCCATTAATTGCACTGATATGCAGGGATTTTATTTCAGCAGACCGATAACAGCAAACCAGATGGAATCTATATTGAAAAACAAAAAACAAAGCTGAGCGTTAAGAAAACGTGTTTGTCCAACTTGAACTTGAACAAACACGTTTTCTGTGTTTTTACATTGACAAATGAGGCAAAAGTGTGGTAAAATCTTGTCAAAAGTTATTTTGTAAATATGAGAGAGATCCCAATGAAAAAATTATTAAGTATAATTACATCCATTGCTTTGATGTTTTCACTGCCCGCAGCAGCATATGCGAATGTGCAGACCAAAGCTTCAACAGACAGCATTACACTCAGCTGGGAGCAGGACGAGAATGCTACAGGCTACAATGTATATAAAAGCAACAAAAAAAACGGATATTATTCATTTGAGGGTGCAATTGTAGGCAGTGACAATACACAATATGTTTTTACAGGACTTGAGAGAGACAAAACATACTGGTACAAGGTAAGAGCATACTATATCACAGACAATGATTTTGCATTCGGAGAGTATTCAGACCCTGTTGATGAGCGTGTCAAGCTTGAAGCCCCTCAGGATGTCAGAGCGAAGGCTTTATCTGACAGCACTATTAAAATCTCATGGGACAAGGTTACAGATGCTGATGGATACAAAGTATACAGATATAATTCTTCAAAAGGAAAATACACATGCATCAAGACAGTAGATGCAGACACAACTACATACAAAAATACAGGTCTTTTTGCCGAAGCAAAAAAATCATACAAGGTTGCAGCATATACCAAAGATGGCAGCAGAGTATATGTGGGTTACAAATCAGGCAAAGCTTCTGCAACAACTGACAAGGCAGAGGGTGTGGATGCTCTTTTAGACAAAGCTGAGTCAAAACTCGGATGCGCCTATGTTTCAGGAGCAGCAGGACCAAACAGCTTTGACTGCTCAGGATATGTACACTGGGTATTCAAAAATTCAGGAGTATCCTCTGTGAAATTTTCAAGATCTTCAGCGCAGGGGATTTACGGCAGCATCAAAAAATATGACATAGGAAGCACTTCGCTGTCAAAAGCGCGCAAGGGTGATATATTGTTCTTTGGGAGCGGTAAATCAAACATCTGGCATACTTCCATATATTACGGGAACAAAAAACATATACATGCTTTTTCGACGTGGGGCAGGGTTGCAATCAATCCGGTAAGCATGTCTACAAGCAACAAAAAACTCGTAGCGATTGTAAGGCTACCGATGTAATAGCAGGTGTCAAATATGTGCACCTGTGTGAGGCTTAACAACCGAGAGAATACTCCTGTCAGTGACAGTACAGCATAGTAAACTGTTGCAGAGAGGAGTTTTTATACTTGTAGGACTGGAGATTATATGTATAAATTGACATTTGAAGCAGATAAATCATTTATTAAGGCAGTATGCGTTATAACGTCATTTGCGATAATGGCGTCGCTTTTTATTGGCTCTATAGCGACATTTCGGAGCACGAATTATCTTGAAACCGAGATAAATGAAAAAATACTTGCAACAACCGAAAAATATGCCAACGACTTCAGTTCGAAATTCAATCACATGGAGGGTCTTACCAACTCTCTTGCATCATACGTAAAAACGACATTCGACAGGGAAGCATTTAAGAGCAACCCGGAAGGGTATATGGATGAATTTAAGGTGGGCCTGGGCGAAATGATTAAAAACGAGCTTTCAGATATAAAAAGTGCACACAGTTTATATGTTACATTCAATCCGGAGCTTACAGGCAGAAACGATGAGGTGTGGTATTGTGTCATAAATGGTCAAACAAAGCTGATCACACCGGATTTTGAAGCTAACGAAAGGGAATTTGCCTTGCCCTACAGCAAGGAAATGGAATACTTTTTTAGGCCTCAGGAAGAAGATGCAGGAGTATGGGTGTCACTGTATTATGATAGGGATATAGAAAAAGAAGTTTTTACGTATGCAGATGCAATATATGAGGATGAACTATTTATAGGCGTGGCGGGAGCAGATATCAATGCAGAGGATATGCTTGACGTAATAGAGGGAATGAGCCTTTACGAAGGTGGCCGGTCTGCATTACTTGACAGCAATTTAGAGTTTATAGCCCGTAGTGACAGCATCTCCGAAAGCGAAAAAAAGAAAATTGTTGATATCATCAAACAACAGAAAGATCCAAGCAAAAGCGAAGGATCAAATCTCGTGAGCTATGTGTCCGATGATACTAAAAAAATAATGGGATACAGCAAACTGCAAAACGACTGGATATTCATAACAACTCAGCCATCAGAGGCAGTCTATAGACCGATAGAGCTCCTGAAGATTACGATGATTATACTTGGATTTTTTCTTATCGTCTTTTTCATCGCATTCCTGATAGCTTTTTCAAAGCCGATTCTGAAACGAACGAAGCGCCTGGAGGAAGAAAACAGGAAGAAAGAGATAATTATAGTTGACCAGTCAAGACAGGCAAAAATCGGAGAAATGGTAGGAAACATAACTCACCAGTGGAAGCAGCCTCTTAATACCATCAATCTCATATTAGGCAATCTGCTGGACAGCTACCGATATGGAGATTTTGATGAAAAACGACTTGAGAAAAGTGTCGGAAAAGTAGAAAACGTGGTCGAAAAAATGACGGAAACGATCACAGATTTTTCGAATTTCCTCAAACCGGTAAAGGAAAAAACGTATTTTTCTGTAGAAGGATGTATCAGAAGTGCAGTATCGCTGATGGAAGAAAGCATAACGGTAAACCACATAAAACTCGATGTCATATGTGATACAAAAAAGCAGGTATTTGGTTATGGAAATGAAGTGACACATGTTATTTTCAACCTGCTTAACAATGCAAGAGATGCGATTGTGGAGTCTGATGCAGATGACAGAAGAATAACGGTGGAAGTATCAGAGATAAGAAAATCAGCAAATAAATCCGCAAAAAAATCAGAGGCAGAAGTTGCCGGATGTGATATGATAAAAATTACCGTATCAAACAAAGGCAGAGAAATTCCGGAGGAAGTGCTTGAACACATATTTGAGCCTTATTTCACAACAAGAGACGACAGCGGTGGCACCGGACTGGGACTTTATATATCTCGCCAGATAGTTGAGGATCGTATGGATGGAGAAATCCATGTTAAAAATGCCGGCGATGGCGTATGCTGCACTGTGCTGATTCCTGAAAGAATTTCTGATGAGGAAAGCAATAAGACCTGCTAATCATACATAAGAGGGAAAAATATGAGTACTGAAGAAATGCTGAAAAATCTCAAGATACTTTATGCCGAGGATGATGAGGAAGCGCGTGAGGAGCTGACCGATGTGCTGAAGCGACGTGTAGGACGTGTATATGTATGCGAAAACGGAATGCGCGGACTGGAGCTTTATAACGATTACAAACCGGATATAATTATCGCAGATTATTATATGCCAAAGATGGATGGCATCGAAATGATAAACCGGATACACGAACAGGGTGATAATGTAGCAGCCATTATTATTTCTGCTGTTGACGAGGTAAATACAATTCTCAAAGCCATAGACGCAGGAATATACAAATACATCCTGAAGCCGGTGAATGTTCAGGAGCTGATAGAAGTGCTGGGGGAACTTGCAGAAGAGCTTCATGAGAGCCGAAAACATGAATCGGCAGTATTACCTGAAAACAGGAAAAAGATCGAGGATGAGATAAAGAGAGAATTTTCTGCGATGCTCAAAGCAAGTACAGGAAAAGGCCCCAGAAACGTAAGTGTTTTCATGAATAGGGACGGGATTGAAGTGGTGGCATCTGATGTCCTGACAATTTTCGAAAAAACCCTTCTTGATAACAATCGAAATATCGGCACAATAAAACACGCCAGAAAATTATTTTTTTCAGTGAAAGAAAAAGAGATGTGCGATATGCTTCTGAGGATATCAGGCCGCAAAGTCACATTATCAGATGTCATTATAAGTCCTGAGAAGGATAAGAATAAATTAATATTTACTATAAGCCAGGGCAAGTAAATTAGGAAGATTGGCAAATGAATCATGAAAAATCGTGTTGACAACTTTCAGAATATAGCTATAATAATGGATGTAAGAGCTCTTTTGATATATACAAAAGAGACATAAAATTTAATATTTACTGTCAGACAGGGCGAATAAGGCTTTGGGCAATTAGTGGACGTGCCCGAAGAAGCGTACCGGAAGACAGTAGGATAAGCTGCTTTGTAAGCTTGGACAGAGAATAATAGAGGCTGTTTAAGAACATACAATTTGTTTTGTATGTTCTTTTTTAATTTCTGCCGGAAGGCAGCGCAGGTGACACACCCGGCAGAGCAATTTTATTAATTTTTTATTTATGTTTTATTTATGAAAGGAGAGAAAAAGTGACAGAGAAATTGCAAAATGAAGTAAAAACCTTTAACCCGATTCGCGCACTCATAGTTATACTATTGGTTATTGCAGCTTCTTATGCAGTAGCGCTTACATTGGTACCGGCAGAAAACCTGGAAATAGAAGGCGGCAATATAGGCATATGGTCATGTGTGCCGGCAGTTTTCCTGGTAGTGTATATTTTTGCCACCAAAAGAGTTCTCGAAGGACTGATACTGGGGTCGATTGTCGGCCTTATATTTGCTGCTCCGACAGGCAATCTGGTTGCTAACTTCAGCACTACAGCAACAGAGGTTATGATGGACGAAGATACCGGCTGGCTTATCCTTGTATGCGGGCTTATGGGCTCTATAATTAAGCTGATTGAGGTGAGCGGAGGAGCACAGGCTTTTGGAGAATGGGCCGGAAGGAAGGCAAAAACAAGAGAAGCCACATTGACATGGACATATATTCTGGGATGCATCATATTCATCGATGACTATCTCAACTCCATGACTATAGGTTCCTGCATGAAGAAACTGACTGACAAATACAATGTGTCACGTGAAATGCTCAGTTATGTTACATCTTCAACAGCTGCCCCTCTTTGTGCATTGATTCCGATATCGACATGGGCAATATTTGCTGGACGTATCATGGTAGGAAACGGTTATGGTACTGAAGGTAATGAAATAGGAGCATTTATCACTACAATCCCATTCAGCTTCTATGCGTGGGCTGCTGCAATACTTGTTCCGTTGATTATCTGGCATGTAATTCCTGTATTCGGACCTATGAAGAAGGCTGAAGAAAGAGCAATGTCCGGTGGGCCTTTGGCGCCTCCGGGATCAGAAAAGATTGACCTTGGCGCAGGCGAAGTTGAAATCAAGGGCAAACCTAGACTGTTAAACCTTATTATTCCTGTTGTCAGCATGATTTTCTTTACAATATTATTTGATCTTGACATGCAGCACGGAGTAATTGCTACAATGGGTGTATGCTTTATTCTCTTTGTAGGCCAGAAGCTTATAACTGCCGAGGAATTCTGGGATTACAGCGTTGAGGGTCTTAAGAACATGATTCTTCCTCTTTGCCTGATGATTCTGGCATATATCTTCGCATCAGTAAACGATCAGATAGGGTTTACCCGTTTCGTAATCGATGTTGCTGTAAATCATGCTTCACCTGCTATGCTTCCTGTTCTGATATTCATACTTCTTGCAATAACAGAGTTCTTTACAGGAACAAACTGGGGAATGTACATAATAGCACTGCCGATTGTTATTCCAATCTGCATGGGAACAGGCATACCTGTTGCTCTCGGATGCGGAGCTGTAATTTCAGCCGGCGTATTAGGAAGCCACTGCTGCTTCTATTCCGATTGCACAGTTATAACTTCATCCGCTACAGGCTGCGATAATTTTGCACATGCATGGACTCAGATGCCGTTTGGTCTCCTTGCAGGAGTCATAGCAGCAATAGGATATATTATTTGCGGAATAGTTATGATATAGGGTGGACAAAACATACCTGATACATAAGTGTGAACTTCCTGTAACACCTAAATGAATGAAGAGTAAAAAAACCCGAAAATATGCGATTTGTGTTGCATTTCTTCGGGTTTTCTGTTGCACTATTATTAGGCGTAAATATGCCTGGTGAGGAGAAGCTATGCATCTGGATTTTTTACGGGAAAATTGAAATATTGTATACAAAAACTAAAGAAAAGTGTAAAAAATACATTTAATAGAAAAACTGTTGACTAATGAGAATATGCCTTGTATAATCAAATATACAGACAATCGATTGTTAAATTGGAATATTTGATTATGGAGGTAATATTATGGCA
>CAVAON010000032.1:0-6703 GCA_963590215.1 Anaerovoracaceae bacterium
CCTTATTCCTGTATTTTCAATTTCGGCAATCTATCTATTATGAAATATGCTATTATTCCAATTATTGCACCACTTGCAACACCAGAGAATATCAGCACAGGAAAATAAGCGAACATTTTCAGATTCTCTACCAGAAAAGTCGCTACCAGTATCTGTCCGAAATTATGTGCAACAGCTCCTGCAATTGAAACTCCTGTAACCGAAAAAATCTTTACACTCTTGACTGCCACCATTACTGCAAATGACAGAATTGCACCCGCCAGCGAATAGAGCATGCCAAAAACCCCACTGAATAAAAGGCCTGCAACAAGGACACGCACTATATTTATTCCAAATGCATATTTTTTGCCAAGCCTATATAATGCAACTATAACTACAAGATTTGCAATGCCCAGTTTGACACCCGGCACACCGAAATTAAAGGGTATGAGGACTTCTATATATGAAAATATCAAGGCAAGTGCAGTCATAAGTCCTGACACTGCTGTTTTTTTTGCACTGCTGCTCTGTTTTTTATCTGGATATTGCATCGGTTTCCGAGCTTCCTCCTGTAATTTGTGCTACTACTCTGTTAGGCAGACATACAATGCTTTGTCCTGTTTTGGAAATGCTACCCTGTTTAATGCAATCATGTCCGCTGCAATCTGCCGATTTCATATATACGTTCCCATCCCTGATAGATATTACATTGATATGATCACTATATGACACTTTTATTTCTCTGTCCTCTTCAAGAGAATAACTGCCCTGGAGTTTGCCATTTGCATATATTTCAGCATATGCACCCGTCTCCTGCCCAAAGGAAAGCAGATATGACATGGTTATCCCTATAAGGATAAGAGCAGCCGCCAGTATTATATCGGCTTTTTTAATCATTTTTCTTAAACTCCACGCTGCTTATAATAATGGATAGAAGTATCAGAATGCTGCCTGCGATCTGTACTCCCTGCATAATTTCATGCAAAAAGATGCACCCGAAGGCCGTCGCTGAAACTGACTCCAGCGGAAATATAACTCCTGCCTGCGATGCTGATGCGTATTTGGTGCCAAATACAAACAGCAGCTGGGTGAGGAATGTCCCGAATATCACCAAATATATGAATTCTATAACAATCGGTACTGAAATTACATCGACCGTAGGTACAGGTTCTCCAAGCAATAATGCCAATACAAGAGCAACTGCAAATGAAAATATAAATTGCATGCCTGTTATCAGCGATACGCTTGTTTTCCTTGTGAAATAATCCGCTGTAACTATAGCTCCCGCATAGCAGAATGCGCTCAAAAGCGAAAGCATCTCGCCTTTGCCCATGGAAAATTCTCCTGATGTAAGTCCTGTTATAGACATTGTTGTGATGCCAATCATCGCTATGACTGCGCTTATAAATACTTTGCCTGCAGGTCTTGATTTTTCAATTATCCATACGATAAACGGAATTATAACAACGTAGGCGGCTGAGATAAAAGCGTTCACTCCCGTGTTAATCAGCTCCAGCCCCATAGTCTGGAAAGCTCCGCCCAGACCAAACAGAGTACCACAAACAGCTCCTCTTTTCCAATCTCCGGCCGAAGCATTTTTGAAATCCTTTCGCCATATGATAAGTGCCATAATGGCAGTAAGCAAATCCCTTATAATATTTGTCCAGTTTGGTGGGATATTGTCTAACACATCTTTGGCTACAACGTATTCACCGCCCCAAAGCAGAGCTGCAATAACAAGTGCTATAACTCCCACTTGTGCTCCATATTTTTTTACCAGTTTGTCAAGCAAACAAAAACCTCCCTTTCGTATGTTAAAATTCTTCTATTTTGCGAATCTCCTGAGCACCTCGTCAAGTAACTTCATATCAACAGGTTTACTGATATGATCATTCATGCCTGCTTTGATGCATTCCCTGCGGTCTTCACCGAAGGCATTTGCCGTCATTGCTATAATAGGCACCGTTCCTGCGTCTTCTCTCTCCAATCCCCTTATTTTGCGTGTAGCCTCCAGCCCGTTCATGACGGGCATCATCATATCCATAAAAATATAATCAAATGTATAAGGCTCGGATTTATTGAAAATATCAACTGCTTCTTTGCCGTTTCGGGCTTCTGTAATCACAAGGCCTTTCTCTTCGAGCATTACTTTTGCTATTTCCATGTTAAGCTCATTATCTTCGACCAGTAAAACACTGCATCCTGCAACATCCACTTCGTCAATCAGCTTGTCTTGTTTTTCTTTTTGCCCATGGTTCATATCAACTTTTAGCGGAAGCAATATCCTTATGGTTGTCCCTTTACCTTCTCTGCTATTAATATTCACTGTTCCGCCCATTGCCTCTGTAATCTCCTTGACGATGGAAAGACCAAGTCCGGAGCCCGCAAAGCCCGTCACTGTTTCTTTGCCCTCCTGAGAAAAAGGATCAAATGCCTGCCTTGTAAATTCTTCACTCATTCCAAGCCCTGTATCCTCACAGACAAACTCATATGTTGCCCTTTTGCCGTCAAATCCGAATTCGTTGCAATATACCTTCATCGATCCTCCCGGCCGATTGTATTTGATAGCATTAGATGCAATATTCATAAGTATTCTGCTCAGATGTACCGGACTTCCTATTACATCCAGGTGCTCTATATTCAAAGCATCTTTGCCACCATTGAAGGCAATACCGTTTTCGGCAGCATAAGTTGAAGCAACAGATATGTTTTCAAGAAGAATCTCTTCCATGTTAAACGGTCTGGACTCCAGCACAATTTCTCCTGATTCCAGCTTGCTTAGATCAAGCACATTATTGACCAGCCTCTGAAGGTATTCAGTCGAATTAAATATTTTGGTCATACATTCGTCAAATTTCTTCTTGTTGTCTCTATATTTATCCGCTATGTGAAGCATCCCCACGATGCCATTCAAAGGTGTACGGATATCATGGCTCATATGTCTCAAAAAATTAGTTTTGGATATATTGGCTTTTCGAGCCTCCACTGCCGCTGATTTCAGCTGTTCTCTGTAAACAAGTTCTTTTTTCTTCTCACTGCTGATATCCCTTGAAACATAGAGGACTGAGACAGCTTTCCCTGCATCGTCTCTCTTCTGCACAATAAATCGTGCTACAAACCAGCTGTTGCTGTTGTTTTTGTATTCTGTGGCAACAGTATCTGTATCTTCAAACCTGGCAGAAAGCGTGCTGAGATCAAGAAATGTACGCATATGCTCATGCATATCAGGATGCACAAAATATCTGATCATAATGTCCATAACATCTTCAAAATTGCCATGACTTTTCCCTCCGGTCGCCGCTTTCATAAGCGGTGCACTTTTGACAACCCTGTATTCATGGGTTTTGAGATCTGTCACCATTATGGTTCTGTATAACGTAGACAATGCATCAATAACTTCAACATGTCTGGCGGCATCCATTATTGCCTGGTCTCTCTGAGCTTCTTCATCAATGGGTCTTGAGATGGATATCGCCTCAATCCTTTCATCCGAAAATTCAGTGCATACGACTCCTGTATCCATATAGTGAGTTTTACCGTCATCTCCAACCTGTGTATGGCGCAGCATAATCTGTCTTTCACCACGCTCAAATGCTTTAATTGCAGATTCTCTATTAAAGAGTTCCCAGAAATCCCTCGCCATCTTCTCATCGGGAACAGTAGATGCTCCAATCCTGATAAGTTCATCAATGTTGCCTGATGGTGCAGCTGTTTTGTTGAGAAAATCATCGTACTCTATCATCTGATATGTGTCATTTTTGTAATCCATACTGATGGCAAGAGGATAAACCATGCCCATCGCCTTTCCGAACTTGTGGACTCGTGAATTGAGGTTTTTTTCGTCTTCAAGCTGCCTGACAAGTGCTTCCAGAGTTTTGCGCTCCTCTGTCTTTTGGATAAAACTATCTTTGATGTTTACCACTATGCAAACGCAATATCCCATCTCATCTGTCGGATAGATATCTATATGATAATATCTGTCTCCATCTTCGGATATGTCATCAAGTGTAGCGTTTTTGCCCTGATAAGCTGCTTCGTAGCAATGCTGCGCCCAATCAGGTTTTGTGATATGAAATATGTCAAAGAACTGACAGTCCATAAGCTCTTCTGTCGATTTTCCTACTAACTTTGCAAGCGCTTCATTGGCATATATAAAAGTGCCCCCTGCCGGTACTCCGGCATCGTCTAAGTCAATATGAACAAGACAATATCCGTTGGGGTTATATTTGTTAATATCTATTTTGAAGCAGGTTTTGTCCAAAAGCTTTGTCATAAGCTGTTACTCCTTTTTGAGCCGTCAAATATATACGGCAACTACTGGTTTCAATATTATTCTATATGATTTTTGTGCCTGTTGCAAGCATCATAATGTGTGATAGTTGCTTCGAAATGGCAGCACTTTTCTGTTTTACCCCTGATCCCGAATTCAATATGTCATTGTTGAATTCTACGGGAGCCCAAGCAATTGCTTTTTATTAGACTTATTAAAGCATTTTTGTCAAGGACAAAAACATTTCAAAAAGTCCGAAAATTTCGAAAAGGAAGCAATTGATATTCCTCCCCATAACAGCTATTATATACAAAGGATTTTTTCGTTTAGGTATAACAAAGAAAGGAAAAGGCATGAAAAAGAAATTTATAATTTGTCTTGCTATGATATGCATTTTTGCAATAGCAATGACCGGCTGCGGCAAGCAGAACGCAGACCCGTTAAAAGCAGACTGCCATAACGGTGTCATGGTAGGGCAGGAAGAAGAAGACGGAGTTATTTCATTCCTGGGAGTTCCTTATGCAACGCCTCCAGTAGGTGATTTGAGATGGAAAGCTCCCGTAGCAGCAGAAGAAAGCGATGAGGAAATAATCTGCGATGAATTTGGAGATACTGCACTTCAATATGAATGGCCGACAGAGCCGGCATCATATTATGAAAAGAGCGAAGACTGCCTGACCCTTAATATCTGGAAGGGCAAAGACGCAGGCGATGACCCTAAAGCGGTTATGGTATGGATACACGGCGGCGCTCATTCATGGGGAGGCACAACAGACCCGTCATACAATGCTCATAACTTTGTAGCAGAACATCCTGACGTTATCTTTGTAACAATCAACTACCGTCTCGGCATGATGTCATGGGCTGATTTCTCAGATATCCCTGGTGGCGAAGATTATACAGATATAAACTTAGGTCTTCGTGACAACATCATGGCACTCGAGTGGATTCAGCAGAATATCGCAAGCTTTGGCGGCGACCCTGACAATGTAACACTGCTTGGAGAGTCAGCTGGAGGAGGCTCGGCAATAGCACTGCTTATGTCACCTCTCACAGAAGGGCTTTTCAATAAAGTAATCGCTGAGAGCGGCTCAACATCAACATCAGCAGACGGTGTATTCAACAAGGTTACAAAGGAAGAAGGAACAGTTGGACCGTATGTTGCATCAAGAGACGATGCGAAAGCTTATGCAAAGGAAATCGCAGATGCTGCAGGCTGTGAAACTATGGAAGAACTCCTTGCAGTTACGGAAGAGGAATGGCTTGAACTTGACTGGGATTACGACTTAGGAAGCCTATCATGTGCCCTTGTAGCAGATGGAGATGTCCTCCCTTATCCTGAAGACATGGATGACGCTCTCAAAGCAGCTGCCGAAAGAGGAATAAAATTCATGCACGGTACTAATGCAGATGAATGGAACTATTTTATGACAGATGAAGACGGCGATACAGACGAAGAAAAGTTTGGTTACTGGAAAGATGCTTTGGACGAGATGTGGGACAGCTGGTATGAAAATGGCACTGCAGAGGACAAAGCACTGATGGACGAGTTTTATGAGCTGGAAGCAGCAGAAGTTGATGAAGCGTATGCAAAAGATCCTGAAGAAAAAGACGCTTTGATTAAATCGGCATTCAGGACAGAGCAGTGGAGATATTCGCATATCCAGATGGCCGACGTATACAGCGAAGCAAACGGTGAACAATATATGTATCTGTGGAGCGTGCCATCATCACTGGACGAATATTACAAGAGTGCATGCCATGCAATTGAACTTGCATTCGTCTTTGGCAACCTCGAAGATGCGATATATGCCGGAAGCAACCTTGATGAAACTACAGCAGAACGCACACATACAGCCTGGGCGAACTTTGCAAAAACAGGCAATCCTTCGATAGACGATGCGGACTGGGGAATCTATGACAGCACAGATCGTAATACTATGATGATAGAGCTTGACGGATGGAAAATGCAATCCGATCCAGACAGCAGACAAAGAGAAATAGTAGAAGAGCTCCTCGGACCTCTATACAGATAAAGACGCTCCTTAAAAAGAACCCTTGTCAGGGTTCTTTTTTGCATGCAATTGTATATTCTATAAATAGCAGTGTTTTTCCTTACTCCCAAATTTAATACATCGTTATCACACTTTGTGCATAGCCAAGCAATTGCTTTTTATTAGAATTTACAACACAGTATTGTCAAGGACAAAACCGCTTTGGCAAGTCTGAAAATTTAGAAAAAGAGGCAATTGAAATTTTTCACCGTATCGCCTAATATATATGCAGAAATCTCATTTATAAATATAGGAAGGAGACATGATGAAAAAGAAATTGATATTTGGTCTTGCTATGATATGCATTCTTGCAATCGCAATGACAGGCTGCGGCAGCTCGAATGAAGACCCGTTAAAAGCAGACTGCCATAACGGTGTCATGGTAGGGCAGGAAGAAGAA
>CAVAON010000032.1:7304-22707 GCA_963590215.1 Anaerovoracaceae bacterium
GCTCAACATCAACATCAGCAGACGGTGTATTCAACAAGGTTACAAAGGAAGAAGGCACTGTTGGACCGTATGTTGCATCAAGAGATGATGCTAAGGCTTACGCGAAGGAAATCGCAGATGCTGCAGGATGTGAAACCATGGACGAACTTCTTGAGCTCAGTGCAGAGGAGCTGATGGAGCTCGACTGGGATTACGGTCTTGGAGATCTGTCGTGTGCTCTTGTAGCAGATGGAGAAGTTCTCCCGTATCCTGAAGATATGGCCGATGCTCTCAAAGCAGCTGCCGAAAGAGGAGTGAAATTCATGCATGGAACCAATGCAGATGAATGGAACTATTTCATGACCGACTCAGATGGAGACACTGACGAAGAAAAATTCGACAGCTGGAAATCCGATTTGGACGACATGTGGGACAGCTGGTATGAAGATCCTGACAATCAGGCCCTGATGGATGAGTTTTACGAACTGGAAGCTGCCAATGTTGATGAAGAATACGCTAAGGATTCAGAATTAAAAGATGCTTTAATTAAATCGGCATTCAGAACAGAGCAATGGAGATATTCACATATCCAGTTAGCTGGCGTATACGACGAAGCAGGCGGCGAACAATATATGTACCTGTGGAATATTCCATCATCAAAAGACAAATATTACAAGAGCGCCTGCCACGCGATTGAACTGGCCTTTGTCTTTAACAATACGGATGATGATGCATATGCAGGAACCAACCTCGATGAAACAGCAGTAGAGCGCACACATACCGCATGGGCAAACTTTGCAAAAACAGGCAATCCTTCAATAGACGATGCGGACTGGGGAATCTATGACAGCACAGATCGTAATACTATGATGGTAGAGCTTGACGGATGGAAAATGCAATCCGATCCAGACAGCAGACAAAGAGAAATAGTAGAAGAAATCCTTGGACCTCTCTACAGATAATAACTCAATCAAAAAGGACCCTGACGGGTCCTTTTTAATGTATGTAATTACATATTAGCTACGATAGCATCTTCAAAGATCTTAAGACCTGCTTCAAGCTGTTCGTCAGTTACGCAAAGTGGGCAAAGGAATCTGATTACGTTGTTGTATGTTCCTGCTGCTTCGAGTAACAGACCGTTGTTCATAGCAGTCTGTACAATCTTGCCTACTAACTCAGCGTTAGGCTCTTTAGTTGCCTTGCTCTTAACGAATTCAACACCCATCATAGCTCCAAGACCTCTGACATCGCCTACTACTTCGTATTTGTCTTTCCATTCATTAAATCTCTTCATGCCAACTTCTGCAATATGCATAGCCTTTGCAGGATAGTCATCTCTCTGCATGATTTCTGCAACCTTTAATGCTGATGCTGCTGATAATGCGTTAGCACCGAAAGTACCGCCGATTGTACCGCCTGTTACAGCGTCCATAACCTCTGCTCTTGCAGTTACTGCTGATAATGGCAATCCAGCACCGATTGACTTAGCTGTAGTCATAATATCAGGAGCTGCACCTGCATCTGCGAAATACTGTGATGCAAACATCTTGCCTGATCTTGCCCATCCGCACTGTACTTCGTCGCAAATCATCATGATACCGTGCTCGTCGCAGATTTTTCTTACTGCTTTAACCCATTCGATTGGAGCAGGAACAAATCCGCCTTCGCCCTGTACAGGCTCGAAAACGATTGCTGCACATGCATCATAAGGAGTAGCCTCGATAAATACGTCTTCTAATTTCTTAACATAGTAGTCGATAGCTTCTGCTTCACTCATGTTGCCGGGAGCTCTGTAAAGGTTAGGGAATTCTGCTCTGTATACGCCATCAGGGAAAGGTCCCATGCCTACTGCATATGCTTTCTTGGCAGTCATTGTCATTGTCAATGATGTTCTGCCGTGGAATGCACCTGTGAATACTATGATGTTAGGTCTGCCAGTATAGTTTCTTGCAATTTTAACAGCGTTTTCGTCTGCTTCTGAACCCGAGCATACGAACATTGTTTTTTTCTGGTCGCCTTTAACTGGAACGATTTCGTTCATCTTCTCTGCTAATGCAACATAACCTTCGTGAGTTGTGATGTTGAACATTGAGTGGAAGAACTTATCAGCCTGCTCTTTAACTGCTTCGATACATTCAGGGTTGCTGTATCCAATGTTTAATACGCCTACGCCACCAATCCAGTCAAGGAATATGTTGCCGTCAACGTCTTCAAACATAGCGCCTTCGCCTCTTTTGATTACTGCTTTGTAAGCAGTTCCGATACCGTTAGGAACAGCCTTTGCTCTTCTGTCCATGATTTCCTGACCTTTTGGGCCTGGAAGTGTGCCGGTTACGATTTTAGGTAATGCTTCTCTTAATGACATTTTAATTTCCTCCTCATTATATATTAAACTTACGTTTTAATAATACAATTCCTTAGTTCATTATATCTCTTTACATATCTCATTTCAAATGATAAACTTGCTGATTTTGATATACTATTATGGCAAATCAGTCATTATTCCCGGTTATAACTGAGCCAAGGTTCAAAGAGTCTTTTTGAAGTGCTAAAACCAGATCATTTATTTTTGACATTTTTTCTGGTGAAATGTTCTCTCCCATAACAAGTCCTGTATTGTAAAGCAGATTTTCCATCTGATTATGTATCTCTATAATTCTCTGCTTTGTTGCCACTACAGCCTCATTGTCTATAGCATCTTTATAGATTTCCTCCTTGCTTACGATTTCCGTCTTCTGGAGCTCGAATTCTGAAATGCCTGTTACAACTACAGGGTCATATCCGAGCCTGTTTTTGATTTCTGAGGCAAGAGATTTTTTGGATTCCAGCTCTCCATGAACCAAAAACAGCTGTTTAGGTTTGGCCTGAAAACCTGAAAGCCAGCTTAAAAGGCCTTCTTTGTCTGCATGCCCGGAAAAGCCTTCAAGGTTATAGATTTCAGCATTAACATGAACTGCTTCACCAAAAAGCACAATGTCTTTTTGACCTTCTGTAAGCATTCTGCCTAAAGTCCCCTCTGCCTGATAGCCTACAAATATGACACTTGATTTCGGATCCCACAGATTGTGCTTGAGATGATGCCTGATTCTGCCAGCTTCACACATGCCGCTTGCCGATATTATTATCTTAGACTTTCTGTCCATATTGAGAGCCTGAGACTCTGCTGTGGATCTTGTAAATTTAAGGTTAGGGAAATCCAATGGGTTGTCACCCTTTAATATGTATGCTTTGGTTTCATCGTCAAACACCTGTGCATTCTTGCGGAACACTTCGGTTGCCGTGGTTGCCATAGGGCTGTCTATATATACGGTTAGCTTTTCGAGCTCATCCTTGTATTCAGGTCTTTCGAGATAAAATCTGTTGAATTCATAGATAAGCTCCTGCGTCCTGCCTACTGCAAATGACGGTATGACAACAGTGCCGCCTCTTTTGGTTGTTTTGATTACGATATCCAAAAGTTCCTCTACACTTGTTGAATTCTCGGGATGCAATCTATTGCCATAAGTGGATTCCATAATTACATAATCAGCTTTTTTGATAATTGTCGGATCTCTAAGTATCGGTCTGTCCATTACTCCCAAATCTCCCGAAAATACTATCTTGCTGACATTATCATCTTCTGTTATCCAAAGCTCCGTTATGGCAGAGCCAAGAATATGCCCGGCGTCATTGAAAACGATTTTCATTTCATCGTTGATTTCAAAGAGCTGATCATACATAACCGGTCTGACATATTTGAGGGTTTCTTCAGAATCCTTTACTGTATACAGCGGCTCCACAGGCTTTCTGCCTGCTCTTTCATTTTTGCGATTCTTCCATTCAGCTTCCTTTTCGTGTATGAATCCGCTGTCTTTCAGCATTACATCAAGCAAATCTGCAGTAGCGTCTGTGCAATATATAGTTCCTCTGAAGCCTCTTTTTACCAAAAGCGGCAATCTGCCGCAATGGTCTATATGTGCATGGCTTAATATTACGCATTCTATTTCTGAAGGGTCGAATGGAAACGGTTCCTCGTTTAATGCCTCCTGCGCTTTACCACCCTGAAACTGTCCGCAGTCAAGAAGTATTTTGTGGTTCTCTGTCGAAATCAGATGACACGAACCTGTTACACCTGTTGCTGCTCCGCAAAACTTAATCCTCATATCCAATCCATCTCCTTAAAAAGTATGCTCGCTTATTATACTGTTTTTTAATTCCCATAAATCCTGTGATAAATCCACATAATAAGTCTGCGGATTATCAAATCTGAGCATTTCATCCCAAAGGGTGCCAATCTGCTGTGCACAGTAGTTCCTAATCTCATCAACTGATGGGCATTCGTATACTTTAACACCTTTGTCAAACAATTTAACTCTAAGGTTTTTTACATAGAAATTGCACAGTTTTTTCTTTTTCCATACGGCATTAGGATCAAAAATCTCATAACCGTCCTCTTCAGGTATTGTCTCTCCATCTAAAGTTATAACATCTGCAAGAGCCTTACCTGTTGTTTTGTCATAAAGTCTGAAAACGCTCTTGAATCCCGGATTTGTAATCTTCTCAACGTTTTCACTTATCTTCATCTTAGGTGTCATAACGCCATCTTTTTCGAGAGCAGCCAGCTTGTATACGCCTCCGAATACCGGCTCTGACTTGGCTGTAATCAGTCTTTCGCCAACACCAAATGAATCTATACAGGCTCCTTCAAGAAGTACATCTCTGATTATATATTCATCAAGTGAGTTAGATACTACTATGCTGCAATCCTCAAGGCCTGCATCGTCAAGCATTTTTCTTGCCTGCTTAGTCAGATATGTCACATCCCCTGAGTCTATCCTTATTCCCATCTTTGGCGGCTTCATCTCCTTGAAAACTCTGATTGCCGCCGGAACTCCGGATTTGAGAACATTGTAGGTGTCTACGAGAAGCACGCAGTTGTCCGGGTAAATTTCGGCATATTTTTTGAATGCTTCATATTCGTTTTCGTACATCTGTACCCAGCTGTGAGCCATTGTTCCCAGCGCCACAATACCATCATCTCTGTCTGAAATAGTGCAGGCTGTACCTATGCATCCACCTATATATGCAGCTCTGGCTCCTAAAACAGCTGCTGCTGTACCATGAGCTCTCCTTGTTCCGAATTCCATCACGCCTCTGCCTTTGGCGGATCTTACAATTCTGTTTGCCTTGGTTGCAATAAGGCTCTGATGATTTATAAGGAGGAGAATCATCGACTCTACAAACTGAGCCTGAATAATAGGTCCTCTGATTGTAATTATAGGCTCCTGCGGGAATATCGGTGTTCCCTCTGGAACTGCCCATACATCACAGGAAAATTTGAAATTTCTGAGGTAGTCAAGAAATTCTTCGCAGAATATTCCTTTACTTTTCAAAAAATCTATGTCTTGCTCTGTAAATTTCAGGTTGTCCAGATAGTCTATCATCTGCTCTACACCTGCCATTATGGCAAATCCGCCTCCATCGGGAACGGTTCTGAAGAACATATCAAAATATGCGATATCATCTGCCATACCTGTTTCAAAATAACCATTGGCCATAGTAAGCTCATAAAAATCTGTCAGCATGGTTAAATTGATTTTTTCATTGTCACCCATTGGTTCCTTCCTCTGCTTTCGTTGTTTTCAATCATGCCAGCTGCATAGGCTGAATTCATAATTGTCTGTAAAATATATATGTATGCCATATATTATATCACTAAATGCTTCCAATGTAAAAACAAATCAACGCCTTGTTCCCGGCATTTACCTGTTCCATCGGCCACCTCTATCATCCCGGAATTCTTCATGTTTCAAAAGATACGGATCTTTATCTCCACAAATAGCATAATCACAATAATCGCCTTTGCCAAGTGTAGTTGTCCTCACAAGGCGCGCACCGATAATTTCCATGGCGGCATAATCCACATTGCAAAGTGCCGGGAGAATATCCAAAAGGCCATGTTCCTTTGCAAACTGTGCAACCGGGCACGATGTAAACCTGTATCTGATTGGCTCATCCTCCCTATATGGCTCAACAATCATTTCATAATCATGCCATTTATCACATCGCTTCTTTGCAGTTACAAAAGCTTTGTACATCAGTTTTTTGAAGAATTTCCTGTTGCAATTTACAAATTTCAAACTGCCAAAAGAGCTCAGGAAAATCCCTTCGTAAAGCTCCTCTATTTCGTCAAATGATGATACATCTTTGCACACGACATAATAAGCAAGCACCATGATATTGTCATATGTGCCTCCCAAACCGTTGTGAAAATTCTTTTTCCCTCCGAGGTCTGTACGATAATCCTTCAGCCATGTTACAAACTGCTTCTGAACTGCTGTAAAAATCTCTTCACGTTTTTCCTCCGGATAATGCATTGAGATATATTTTTGTATTGCTTTTTTGCATTTTTTTGAATACAGAACATGGCATGTCCTATCAAATTGAAGTTCATTTTCTTTCATATAAACACCCCTTAAATAACACTTGCTTCACACTAAGTGTAACAAAGAATACCCGAAAATTCAACTAAGGCACGTTCTAAAACCTTAGCGTGCTCATTCTATATTTCGGAATGAAAACTATATGGTATTGGCATTTCCATCTTACATGTGATAAACTTTTATTGTCCATTTGGGACCTCCTCCTATGCTTATTTTTGAGTTTGGCTTGCGACACCATTCTCATTTTAGCATAGGAGGAGTTTTATTGATATCCCACACGCTCCTGCTTATTCCATTCTCCCCAGCATAGCTGGGGGATTAGACTTATCATTAATTATTTCAGCACAAGAATCCCCTTGATTACAATGCGAATTCTTATCGCTTTGCACGCTTTTAACCTGCCTCAATTGCGCTGTCTTCTCATCGAGCCTGCCTTTTTCTTTAATTACAGCAAATCCTGCTGCAATAACTATAACTCCTCCGATTATCTGAAGCGGAGAAAGGCTTTCATTTAGAAATATCCAGCCGAATATCGCCGTAGATACAGGCATAAAATCTGAAAAAAGGGCTGATGTTGTAGGCCCAAGTTTTTTGAGCCCGTATACTGTAATCAGAAATCCTACTCCTGCCGACCCCATGCCAAGATATATCACCCCTATTATCAGCATCGGCTGAAGCTGAGTAAGGTCAGGCATGCCGGCAAGTGCAACAGGAGACATGATGCAAAGAGAGCATATCATCTGTGTACATACGAGTGTCAGTGTGTCATAGCCTGTCAGATACGATGTTATATAGTTATATGAGTTCCAGCAGAATACAGCTCCGAATGCCAGGATGTAACCTATAGCTTTTCCCTGAAGCAGATCGCTGATGTCAGCGCCTATTACAAGCACCACACCGAAAAGACACAAAATCATACCGATTATGATTTTTTTGTTTGCTCTCTTTTTAAATATGATCCTCTCTGCAATTATCGAAACCACCGGCACAAAGGCAAGAATAATCGTAATCAGTGATGCCGGTATATAGCTCATCGCGTTATATTCACAAGCAAAATACAGCACTTCTCCGCACAGGGAGCAAAGTAAAAACAATGGTATGTCTTTTACTCTGATTATGTTGAAATTTTTTTGCAGCAGCTTGATTGTTAATATAATGGTAAATCCTACTGTATACTTGCAAAAAAGCAGGCTCATAGGCTTAAAAATCTCAAGACCCATCTTTGCCACGACATAATCGAATCCCCACATCGTAACAAGAAGTGTCATAAGTATATATGCTGTTTTTCTACCGTTTTTCTTTTTCAATATATCCTCCTAAAATGGTAAATCTTCGTCATCTATATCAAGATCAACATTGCTGCACGGCTCCATCTTTTCATATTCCTCCCATGTCACGCCATATGGTGCTCCTCCCGATGTATATCCTATAATCACAGCAAAATACTCATCCGACTCAAACAAAGGCTCTTCTTCATGCTTTTTCATGCCTTTTTTCTTTTTTGATTTCATCACATTCTCCTCCAATCAGCTCAATGTCCATGCTCATATTTAATGTCTTACCTGCCGAATTTATAGGGGTTTGCCTTCTTGTGAGCTGCTTTTTGTCTGTACATGATTTTGTCTGCTTCTGCCATGGCCTTCCTTATATCGCCTGTCTCAGGATCATACTCTGCATATCCGAGTGATACATCAGGAAATCCCTTGTTATATTTCATCTGCTGCTTTATGGCTTGCATGAATTCATCATTAAGTGCCTCTGTCTGTTCTATATTTTTTCTCAGTATTACACAGAATTCATCCCCGCCGAACCGAAAACAATTGCCATGCTTTGCGTATTTTTCCCGCAGGATTTTTCCGACTTTTCTCAGAACAGCATCGCCTTCTGTATGGCCAAAGGTATCATTTACACCCTTGAAATTGTCTATGTCAAAGAAGATGATATTGCATTTATTCTCAATATTTACAATGATGTTTTCATATCCTCTTCTGTTGATAAGACCTGTAAGTTCGTCTGTTCTATGAATCATCTCAAGGGTAAATATATACATCATCACAGAGGCAATAGCTGCAGTAAGGTAAACAATTTTACTTTCATGATTGCATAGCTGAACCACAATGCCTGTCATCATAAATGCAATAGTCGATATATAGTAGCTGATGCCATTGTACTGATATTTCTTTATGTTTTTCAAGGTAATATATATACAGTATATGAGCGGGAAAATATATGCTGCAACATAAATCCAATAAAATTCGCCATGTATATAGTTGCTGTATTCGTCAACACAGTATACAAAGCCGAATATGCCGGATAATATTTCAATTAATGCATGCACTGTGAGGTATGTCCATACAAATTTCTGGTGTTTTTTCTCGATAACCCACGAAAACCAGAAGCATATGGATGGTGCCAAAGACAGTTCAATGCATTTTACGACAATATGCAGCAATCTCGTGGATGGCCCTGTTCCCTGAAGATACAGGCCGAGCCATTCACAGAATGCCGAAACTATAATTGTAGAAAAAAACATATAGAAAAATCTTTTTTGCCTTTTGTTAAGTGTAGTGCTATTGAATATACAAAGCTGTATACTCAGCATACAGAAAATGCTCATGAAAATGACAATTGTATAATTTGTAGACATATGTTCTCCCTGCCTCTAAGTTTCTTAATGCTCTCCCGTTTTCAAACAGTCTCGAGCATGCATCAGCATATATGAAGCTGCAGCCTCAAAGAACACTGTACTTGTAAAGCTGTGCATATTGACCATCCGCCTCCATAAGCTGCTGATGTGTTCCTTCTTCTTTAATCTGTCCGTCATCTATGAGGACAATCCTGTCTGCATTTCGTATCGTAGAAAGCCTGTGTGCAATTATAACTGTTGTCCTGCCTTCTGCCAGCTTGTCAAAGGCTCTTTGTATTTTGGTTTCTGTTACTGTATCAAGAGCCGAAGTTGCCTCATCAAGGATAAGGACAGGAGGGTTTTTGAGAAATATCCGGGCAATTGAAATTCTCTGTTTTTGTCCTCCTGAAAGAAGCACGCCTCTTTCACCTACATATGAATCAAATTTGCCTGGCATATTTGCAATATCATCAAAGATTTCTGCCTTGCGAGCTGCTTCAAACACTTCTTCGTCAGAAGCTCCGGGATTACCATATCTGATATTTTCCATAACAGTGCCCGGAAACAGAAATACATCCTGCTGCACTATTCCTATGCTTTTGCGAAGAGTATCCTTTGAAATATCTCTCACATCAATATCATCGAGCTTCACGCAGCCTGCATCCACATCATAAAACCGGGGGATGAGCTGACATAATGTGCTTTTGCCGCCTCCTGACGGACCGACTATTGCGACTGTTTCGCCTTCACCTATTTCAAGACTGATATTGTCCAGCACGCTTGTCTTGTCATCGTAAGTAAAGCATACATTCTCCACACTGATTTTCCCCTTGACCATATCCGGTATGACAGGTTCTTTTGCTTCGCAGACTTCAGGCTCAAGCCTCATCAGGTCTATAAATCTTGTAAGACCGGCATAACCGTTCATAAATATCTCCGTGAAATTTCCAAGCTTCCTTATAGGGTTTATGAATGTGCTTATGTATAGATAAAATGTAACCAGATCGACATAGTTCATATTGTCTTTCATTATGAGCCATCCACCAAATGCCATTATGGCAACCGGCATTATGCACATGAAATATTCAAGCGATGAGTTGAATTTACCAAAGGCACTGTAGCTGGCACATTTGGCTGTTTTGAATTTTTCATTAGCCTGTGCGAATTTACTGTAGTCTGCATCTTCATTGGCAAAGGCCTTGGATGTTCTGATGCCTGAAAGCCCGGATTCTATTTCTCCATTTATCTCCGCCATAGTTATTTTAACATTGCGAGAGGTTGTAACCATGTTTTTACGGCACATCATTACAACTATAAGGAATATAGGGATTATTATCAGTATCACAAGCGCCAGCTGCCACTGAATAGTAAACATAATGCCTATGGCTCCTGCTATAGTTATAAAGGCTACAAACAAATCCTCCGGACCGTGATGGGAAAGCTCTGTAATTTCAAACAGATCGCCAGTCATTCTGTTCATAAGCTGACCTGTCCTGTTGTTATCAAAGAATTTGAAGTCGAGGCTTTGCATATGCCTGAACAAATCGTCTCTAAGGTCTGCCTCAACTCTGACACCAAACATATGACCCCAGTAAGTAATGATATAGTTCATAGCCGCCCTTATTACAAACGCACCTGCTGCAATAAGCATTACCACAAAAAATATGTCAAACTGTTTTGAAGGAAGAAGTGTATTCATTGCCTCTCTTGCAGCAAGAGGAAATGCCAGATCTATCAGTGCCATAACAAATGCACATGAAAGATCAAGTGCAAACAGCTTGCTATGCGGTCTGAAATATTGTATAAGAACCTTGAGGGGTGATTTGCTGTAATCTTTTTTTCCCATTTGAAAAACTCCTTTTTGAATACCTTTTGCACGCTACAAATATAGATGAGTAAGTATAACTGCTATCACAGGAAGCGTTCCCATAGAAAGCAATGTAGTCATTGCAACACCTTCTGCCATAAGAGCCGCATTTCTGCCTTCTTTAAGCGCTATTGCGGTACTTACAACTGCACATGGAAATGCCGATGCAAATATCAGTGTCAGCTTGGATTCAATTGCAATCGGCAGCCAGTTTACTGCAAGAAATGTGATAATTGGCACAAGTATCAGATTGCTCAGGCTTGCAGTAATAAGACGTTTGTTTGTAAACATCTTGCGTATGCTGCTTTCAGAGAGCTGCACCCCCACAACTATCATCGAAATAGGGATTGTTGCATCTCCTATAGTATTGATAAAGTCAGATAGTATTTCTGGCAGCTGCACCTTGAGAAGCATTAACACCAGCCCTATAATCAGAGCATATGTGCACATGTTAAGCATTGGCGTAAGCATGCCTTTGAGACCGCCTTTTTTGTTGTGTCCATAATTCATCTGAAATATCATCATCGAATAAATATATACATTCAAAACTATGTTCTGTATCACCATGAGAAAAAAATACGTATTGCCAAATATGGCTTTTGTAACAGGAAAGCCCATAAACCCTGTGTTTACGGCTGTAACTATAACCATAAACACACCCGCATCTTCCTTATCACAGCGCATCAGCTTTACAATCAGGAAAGAAATTGCCATGATTGCAAAAAAGAATATAAATGAGCCTGCAACAATCTGTATCATGAGTTCAAATATATGGTTGCTCAGCTTTTGTGATGTCATGGAACCTATTATCATGCATGGTGAAGTTATAAACAGGAGCAGATTGGAAAGGTATTTCTTGGACTCTGCAGGAAGCACGCCGCACTTGCTTGCTATAAACCCTATTGCTGTCATTGCAAATATCGCTGCTATTTTTAAAAAAACTGTAAGCATATATATCTCCCGAAGTTAAAATTCCTATACCTTTAAGTATATCACACTCCGGCATAATTTCATTGCTTTTATAGCCAGTAAAATACAGCCCGTCGCGTAAAAATGCAACAGGCTGTGTGAAGTTTTGTTCTTTTGTATATATTTTACGGTTTACTTTAGAGTTATGTGGTAGTTGTCATCATAGCTGTATCCCTCTACACCTATTGTTTCAGGCTGCGGCGGATTATAGGAAATACTCGGGTCAAACATTCCGTATACCTCCACAGTCATCCCTATGTTTTTGTCATAATACGAAACCCCTGCCTCTAAATCTTTTTCCCAGTCTACTTCTTCATACCCGAAAGAATAGCTGACAGTATCAGCCGCCGGTGGCGCGGAAACTGATTTTTCAAAAATAATTTTACCGTTATTTCTGATGAACACTTTCATTTTTTTAAGGTTTTTCCCAAAGGCTGTTTCATTTTCATCTACATTGACGGCTATACTTCCATTGTATGTGTTTCCCTTTGCTATTTCTGTATATATCTCTATTTCAGGCAGTGCAGTTATACCCTCAAGCATATATACGCTTTCAGCTATTGTTACCTTCTGTTTTTCTCCGTCATTATCAATCACAAGGCTTATCTTCGTCTGTTCACCACTTATAGGAATAACAACATCGCCACTGAACATGCCGTTGCTGTTTTTAAGCGCGGCCGTATACTGTTTGCCGCTGTCTGTTTCAGCTATTGCCGTAATTTCTGTGCTATCGCTGTAGGTTTTAGGCTCCGCCTCTATGTGAAGCTTTGACTGCTGTTTCTTTTTATCAGCATCTTTTATCTTCCAGCTTACATTCGAAAACGTTTCGGACACATCATCGGTATAATTCTCCAAGTCCTGATATATAACTTCCGGCTCTCTGATTTCAAGCGCTTTTATCCTGTTCGACATATTAACAGCTACAGCTATCATTACCGCAATCATAACAAGGCATATGCCCGCTGTAATTATTGATACAAATTTATATATGGTTACATCCCTTTCAAGCCTGCCGGTTTTAGCAGGTTTTGCTTCTGCCGCTTCATCTGAAATAAGGTCGTCAAGTGATACTTCAAACAGCTTTGCCATTGCTTTGAGCTTCTCTATTTCGGGTTTGACAAGATTTCCCTCCCATTTGGATATGGACTGCCTTGTGACTCCCAGCTTCTCCGCAAGCTGCTCCTGCGTCATATTTCTTTCATTTCTCAGTTTGTATATTTTTTCTCCCAAGGTCATAATCACCCTCCCGCCATATTTTTAGTTCATTATGGCGTTTTACCATCGCATTGTCTATAGAATGTATTGTACAATTGCGCAACCTGAGGTTGCATATAGCATATTTATATATATTCTATATGCTTTTTCCCTGTTTTCCAACGTTTTTTTGCAATCGAACAGGAGGCGTCCTCTCACAGTGTTACTGTTCACACCCCTCGACAGAGCCGATTTCTAATCAGGGGCATAATAGAAAAGAAAGAAAGCAAATCCCATAACCATACGAAATGAGGTGATTACATGGCAATCATCAAACAGCATGACAAGCGCTCTGGCATTACCTATGTTTACGAGTCCCATTCATACTGGGATCCTGAAAAGAAAATGACACGTGCCAAACGCAAACTCATTGGCCGCTACGACCCGGAAACCGGAGAAATTGTACCGACAGACGGTCGCAACAGAAAAGCCGCTGCTAAAAAGGAAGCTGCTGCAGACACGGAAAAAAACGCTGATTATGAAAAGCTATACCGCAGCCTTCAGCAGAAATGTCAAGCACAGGAAGAACTTATCAAATCACTTGAAAAAGAAATCAGGAAGCTAAAGAACGGAGAGTAACAGCAAGTATGGAACAGCATTATGCGGACACAATAACATATCAGTGCAGAATAAAGGCACTTCAGGCACAAGTGGAGTCCTACAGGAGCGGGAAAAAATATGCAGATCTTATGGATGCCTGCAGACAGGATATCCGTGTCCGCGATGCTGAAATCAGAAGGCTTAAAAAAGAGCTTTCTGATGCCTTTGCGCAGATGGTGAAAAACAGAAATCACTGGTTCGAGGTCTATAAGGATGTCGAAAAGGAGCACAACAGACAGATTCGGGATCTGGAAAAAGATAAACAGAAATTCGCAGATATGCTATACCAGGAGCAGCGGCGCAATGATGAGCTGAACAATACTATTACAGAACTTAACAGAAGAAACCGTGTGCTTGAAGAAGAACTTGAAGCTGAAAAGGATAAGAATCGTAAGCTCATGTCTCAGCTTAACCATGATTACGAAAATTCATCAAAACCGTCATCAATGGATCCGAATCATAAAAAGATTTCCAACAGCCGGGAGAAAACAGGGAGGAAACCGGGCGGACAGAGCGGCCATAAAGGACACGGCCGTAAAATGCAGACTCCAACAGAAGTGGTTACACTTCCGGATCCGCCCGAAGTACAAAACAATCCGGACTTTCGTTTTACAGGAAGAGAATGTGTAAAACAGCTGGTTTCCATCAGACTTGCAGTGGAGACAACAGAATATCACGCGAAGATTTTCTACAATCCTAAAACGAAGCAATATATTCATGCACAATTCCCCGGGGGCGTTGCCAATGACGTCAATTACGACGGCAGTATACGCGCATTTCTTTATCTTCTAAACAACGACTGCTGCACTTCTATAGATAAGGCAAGGAGATTTCTCAGTGATCTCTCCGGAGGAAAGCTTAACATCTCAAAGGGAATGATAAGCAGTCTGACATCGGAATTTGCTAAAAAGAGCAAAGAGCAGCAGACGGAACAGCTGGGCATGCTGCTGAAGGCTCCGGTAGTGCATGCTGACTGTACAAATGCCAGAGTGAACGGTAAATCGGTTTATGTGTATGTGTGTGCAGAACCTGATGGTGCGGTGCTGTATTTCGCCAGAGAGAAGAAAGGGCATAAGGGTATTGAGGGCAGTGTCATTGAAGACTATCAGGGAATTATCGTTCACGATCATGACACTACGTTCTACCGTTACGGCTCCGGGCATCAGGAATGCAATGCCCATATCCTGCGCTATCTTAAGGATAGCATGGAGAACGAACCGGACCTCACCTGGAACAGGAAAATGCATTCCCTGATGAAGGAGATGATTCATTACAGGAATGGGCTGCAAGGTGGCGAAGAGCCGGACGAAAACACCGTCAGTGATTTTGAGAAGCGTTACCGCGAAATACTTGATACTGCAGAAAAAGAGTACAGTGAAAATCCACCAGGCAGGTATTATACGGATGGCAAAAGTCTGTACAGAAGAATGAAGAAATATATGGATAACCATCTTCTCTTCCTGCATGATGCCCGTGTTCCGGTGACGAACAACAGAGCTGAACGGTTGCTTCGCGGATACAAGCGAAAGCAGAAGCAGGCAATGTCATTCAGAAGCTTTGAAAGTATCGAAGCTTTGTGCAGTGGCATGAGCGTGCTGTGTTTGCTGCGCCAAAATGAAGGAAGCAATTTATTTGAACAGGTAGCCGAATTATTCTCATAAAGAAATCTCGACGTGAGATGACATC
>CAVAON010000033.1:0-22467 GCA_963590215.1 Anaerovoracaceae bacterium
GCACCTGCTGTAGCCGATACGCCTGAGGATTCAAGTTATATGAATCAGACTTTGTTCAGGATATTTAAGGATGACTATCCTGAAATAATGAAAGACGTTCTCGCAGAACTGGAACAGATAAGCTATTAGTATACACTGCATAACCATTGGTAATCCAATGGTTATGCTTATAAAAAAAGGAGAAGCTACAATGAAAGTATTAGGTTTTGTTCATGCAGGAGTCGTTGTTGAAGATATCAACAAGGCAATAGAATTTTATAACGGCGTTCTCGGGCTTGAAATTGCAGATGGCCCTGGCGAATGGGTAACCGACTTTAACGAAACAAGAGCCATGGGACTTGGTGATGTGCTTCACAGAATCGCACATCTCAAATGTGCAGACGGCAGCCAGGTTGAGTTGATTGAATTTGAAAACTCAAGAGAGCTTGAGGGATCAGACATGTCAGATTACAATGGCAAAGAGCACATGTCATTTATGGTTGATGATATTCATGGCTTTGTCGAAAAACTTGCAGAATATGATATTCATCCTTTTGCCGCACCTATGGGATGGGAAACTCCTGATGCAGCAAGCGGAACAGCTTACTGGATGATGTTCAAAGACCCGTTTGGTGTGGTTATTGAAATGATGCAGATGTAAACAATTCTCTCGTGAAAACAGAAAAAGACAAAACCAGAGGTAGGGTTTTACTGTCCCCCCTCTGGTTTTATTTTATCTTTATCTGAAATTCATTTTTCATTGTTCCGAGGCTTAAGCTGTGAAAGCAGAACTGCCGCCAGAATAAATACGCAGCCAGCCAGTTTCATTCCTGTCATTTTTTCATCAAGCAGTATTATTCCAAACAAAAGGCCGAAAACAGATTCAAAACTGCATATTATACCTGCCGCAGCCGGCGACACCCTCCTTTGGCCTGCAAACTGACAGAAATTTGCCACTCCCAAAGACATTACTCCAGTATACAAAATCGGCACTATAGCTCCCTGTATCATACCAGTTTCAAACGGTTCTGATGTTATAACCGCCATTGCAAGATTTACAAGAATCCCCATGCACAATTGTATAATTACAAGTACTAAAGCATCGTTTGCTTTTATAAATTTTGATATGGCTATAATCTGCAATGCAAAACAGAACGAACACATAAGGAGTATAAGCATTCCGCTATTGGCAGTAATACCACCTCCTGTCACAAAATAAAGTCCCATGCCTGAAAGCGCAACAGCACCCCATACAACAGGGCGTATTTTTGTTTTGAACAAAATTCTTGCAATCACAGGTACCATAACTGAATAAAGAGATGTAACAAAGCCTGTCTCCCCGGCAGATACAAGATTAAGACCAAGCTGCTGAAATACAGAGCCTCCAGCATAAAGCAAACCTATAATTACACCCGCTTTCAGTTGCTCCCTAAAAGCATTATCTTCCTGTTTTTCCTGCTCTGTAAATTTCTTTCGTATAAAAAATACAATCAGCATAAAAATAAAAGCTGCAAAAAATCTCAAAGCATTAAACATCAGCGGTCCCATGTCAGCCATAGCTGCTTTTCTGACTGCAAAAGAGCTGCCCCAAAGTACTGTAGCTGCCACAATTAGAAGTGTGCCGGTCAATTTATAAAGCTTATTATTTTCGTCAATTCCATTCACTGCTTTTACCTGCTTTCATTAAGATATTTTCTCTGAAACAGATAAAGACCATCCGAAGGGACAGTCAGTTATCTGCTAAAAAGTGGTGTATTTTATTCTATATCTGCAGCCTGCGAGGTCGTAGTCTGTTCCTCCTGAAGGTGCTGCTGCCATGTAGTAGTATCTGCCTTACCAAATCCGAAAGGCGAGAAAACACAGTAGAACAGAACTGTAATAGCTATGATTGCAACTGTCATATGTTTTCTGTATTTCCAAGGTGTCATATCTACCTCATAATGTCTCTCTGCATTTTCAATAAAATCTTCAGGACGAGGCTTGAATTTTGATACAATAACCATAATCAGACAATCTATTATAAACAATACTGCTGTCCAATAGAAGTAATGAACTCCTCCCAATGCAGGGAATGCCATAGGCAGCAGATAGTTCAAAAGCACATATGCTACGATGTGTGTTACCATCATGAATTTTGCAGCATATGCTGAGGACTTCTTTGAGAATATTCCAAACAGCAATATTACCAGTATCGGTGAATTCAATATCGCCAGCGATGACTGAATAAATGTTGTAACTCCTGACATAACGATGAGGCACGGAGCAAAGCATGCCGAGAATATTGCTACAATTATAGCAAAGCGTCTTCCTACTTTAACGCACTGATTATCCTCTGCATCTTTTTTGATATACTGCTTGTATATATCCATTGCAAACATTGTCTGGATAGAGTTTATCAAACCGTTTACGGTTGAAAGGATAGCACCGAACAAAACAGCTGCATATATTCCCAAGAACCATGTTGGAAGTATTGCCTGAGAAATTGTACCAAATACTGAATCTCCATTTCCAAAATCCATATTCGGCCATGCAAGGGCTGCACATATTCCAGGCACTACAAGGAATATAGGGCTGAAGAAATCAACCAGTCCTGCTAAAATCATGCCCTTCTGGGCTGAAGCAAGGCTCTTCGCTGCAAGAGCTCTCTGTATAATTGACTGATTTGCTCCTGCGAAATAGATATTGTTAACCAGAAGTCCTGTAATAAGCACTGGCCATGGCCACCAAGGTTCATTCGATGTAGCTTCATTCCATGCATTCATCATTTCAGGCCTTGTAGTCAGGAATTTGTCGAGTCCGTCAAAGAAAGATCCGTCTCCTCCAAGCTGTGTTGAAAGAAATACAAAGCATGCAATAGGTATTATAATGCCAAGTCCGAACATTGCTCCGCCAAAAACAGTATCAGAAACAGCAATGGCTTTCATTCCGCCACATAGAACATATCCCAGTGATATGGCAAGCAAAAGCATGATTACAATCACAATTGCCGTGAAGCTTGATACTCCCAGCATTTCATCCAAATCAATAAGATTTACAAATATCTGAGCTCCCGCGTACAGTGCTGCAGGCAAAAAACATACTATGTACGATAAAATCATTACAACTGCAATAATTGCTCTTGTAGCTTTGTCAAATCTTTTTTCAAAAAACTGTGGTAGTGTGATAACACCTGCGTTAAGCAGTGCCGGAAGAATTACCAGGCCGGCAATAACCAGACCTGTCCAAAACAGACCCTGGGTTGCCCATACACCCATACCCACAAATACTGACTGGCCGTTGTTGCCGACAAGCTGTTCTGCCGAAAGGTCTGTCATTACTAAAGATGCGCAGATAACAATACCTGCAAGGGAATTTCCTCCCAAATAGTAGCCTGTTGAAGATTGTAAATCACTGCCTTTTGTTTTTCTGTATGAAATATAAGTAACAATTGCCATACACAAGATGAATGAGATAACAATCCAACCAAATGAATTAAACATTTTAACCTCCTTATTTAATTCGGCTGATCCCAAGTAGCCTAATATAATAGTGAATCAGCAATAAATCTATTACTATTATATTAGAGAATATTTTGACTACTGTATACAATCTTTAGTCTACTATTCACATGTCCTTAAGTTCAATTATACACGTTAAAGGTATAAACATCCATATACTTTAGTATATGAATTGCTTCACCGGATCAAAAATCCTGAAGTGTAAAAATAAATTCCACTTCGGCAGGGGACAAGTAGACTTTAGTCTTTCACTTATTTCCACTTCACAAATGTTGCATTTAGTATTACACTTTATGTATCTCTGACAGCTGCCGGAAAGGCAGGTACATATTATGAAAGAATCCAATGCTTTTGCTCATTTAACTTTAGAAGAAAGACGTATCATTCTTACCGGAATCATAAACGGTTCCACTAAAACCGCTATTGCCAAAACCATCGGCAAAGATAAATCCACTGTAGGAAAGGAAATCAAAGCCCACAGAATCCTTTCCCATAAATGCAGAATGCCTCTTGAATGCAGCAGCTACCGCAAATGCCCCTTTGAACGCAAATGTTCTACGGACTGTCCGGAGTATCAGCCCTTCCGCTGTTCAAGGCGTGATCGTTCTCCCGGAGCCTGCAACGGATGTTCCAAATGGTCTCACTGCAGATTTGACAAATACCAGTACTCTCCGGAAAAAGCACACTCGGATTACCTGTTATTCGTAACTTTCTATGGGTCAAAAGGTCCTTTTTTTATTTGAATTAATTTATCTCATTGTATAAAATAATCTTCTGCATCTTGCAGCAAATTGTTTCCATATGTCATTGTGTTGTGTTAATATGATTTTGTACGCAAAAAAAGATAGCAGCCCTCACCCTAGCAAAGTGAACTGCTATCCATAACCAAAATACCATCAAGGGTTTCCCACATGAGGTAATAACATTATGCTAACAGTACTTGTTCAAAATTGCAATACATTTACACAAATTTTTTATGATTCCGTGATATTTTCTCTTCCTTTCCACAAACTAAGATGTTCATGTGGGCACTGTGCCTGCCTTGCTGTTCGGCTATATCCTTCCCACTGTCGGGCGGATTCGGGACTTTCACCCGCTAGAACTGTGCCATGCCCGGCACACCGAAAAAGGGCACCCGGTCTTTGTGCCGAGTGCTCTGTCTTTTATTGTATCCATTCTGCAATGCAATATCAATGCATAGCACTGAAAGCTCACAAAAATCAAAGAAATTAGAGAGGTAAAGACTATGAATGTATTTGAAGCTGTTAATCTCTGCCATAATATTACCTCCATAATCAAATATTCCATATTAACAATCGATTGTCTGTATATTGATTATACAAGGCACATTTTCATTAGTCAGCAATTTTTCTATTAAATGTATTTTTTGCATTTTTCTTTAGTTTTTGTATACAATTATAGGCGGCCTTGGCCGCCTACCCTGTTACAGTTATTTAACCTTCTGATCCACAAACTCAAATATATCCTGTGTGCTTTCGAGGCTGATGCCTGTATATCCATCTCCAGTCACAATATGTCTTGCCATCATGCCATGACGCAAATCTGCAAGATCATTAGCCATTATATAATCCATATTGTTTTTGATGCACAGCTTTTGCGCTACTGAATAAAGTTCCTCTTTAGGCACATTCTCAAGAAGCTTGCAGCCTATGAGAAGTGTATCCGGATACCATTCTTTGAGCCTTGCTATGATTTTAGGTGTAAGACCAAGCTTTACGGTCAGGTTTTTTTGGTAGCTTGAAATCTTGCTTGAATCGTCAAGTCTGCATTTGGGATTTTCCATAACCTTCAGAAAATCATCCGCACTTTTGGCACTGTCTTTAATTGCAAACAGCTCTGCTGCCATATCTTCAAGAAGAAATGAAAATTCACCCGTATAATCTCCTACAGCTGCAGCATGTATCAGTGCATCATAGTGCTTGCTTTTGCTGCAGGTTTCTATTGCTTCAAGCATGTCTGCGGTCGTCTCCACAGGAATTATTTCAAGATTTGAGCTTTGCTCCATATTCAGGAGCTTCTCTGTATTTACGCTTCTGTTGAGCACAAGTGTCACACCATATCCCGCCTCCAGGAACTTCATTCCAAGACCTGTTGACAGGCTGCCTGTAGACATATTGGTTATCTTCATAACCTCGTCTATATATTCGTTTGTAGGTCCCCCTGTTATAAGTATGCTTTTCATAAATAAATTCACCTTTCATATTTGTTATATATTTTCGCAACAAGCTCTTTAACTTCGGCTCTGAGAGTCTCCGGAAGAAGTATTTCTACTTTTTCACCGAACTGTACAGCCCAGTATTTCATAGCCTGCGGATTTGCTCTCACATCAACAAGCAATGTATCTTTGCTCTCTCTTGTAATCTGTATATCACGCCCCAGCCAGTCTATCACATCATTGATACCTGACTGTAAAACCCTCATTCTCACAAGCTGTGATTTGCCCGAAAACATATATATATGCTCTGCCATATGCTGTGGCAGATTCAGTCCATTGTGAAATTCATCGACTTCTCTGACTGGCTTTACAGGCATATCGGTAATTTCGACATCTGAAATCTTTTCGATGCGGAAATGCGTGCTGTTGCTGTATTTATCGATATTGGCTATAAGGTAGTATCTGCCGTTTGCAACCACAATCTGATACGGGTTTACAAGATGTTTCTCTTTGCCGGTTTTTTGCAGGGTTTTTGTTTCGTCATATCTGTTGTAGAAGAATCTGACCTTGTGTTTGTCTTCTATAGCCTGGCTAAGCACCTCTATGGTATAAAAAAGCTGACTCGCAATATGCTCCATTTTTTCAATGTTGCTTACATGCCTCACCTGTTTTTTGAAATATATATTAGATTGATCAGTAAGCTTGTTTATAAGGTCTCTGGCCTGATTTGCAGGGATATATCTTGAAGCAAGCACCGAATCTATAAGTAGTCTCAGCTCGCCATCCTCAAACTCCCTTTCGGCCAGATAATACCCTCCATCTGTCTCTATATCATATCCGAGCCATTGCAAATCGCTTATATTCCTTGCTACGGCCTTTCGTTCACATGTGGCATCATAATCTCTTTCCATTATATCTATAATATCCTGTTGACGCAGCCTGTGTCTGTCATCGGAATATTTTTTGAGTATTTCAAGTATGTAGAGAATATAAAGTTTTTTGGCCTGTCCGCTGCTCATAGTTATGCCTCTTCACTTTTGTGCTGCATATAGTCAGAATAAGCAATACTCAGATCGTTAAAGCTTCTTGAAAATGCGGCAGCTGTTGTTTTTTGTTTGGTCGTTGCTTCCTTGTACTCACTGTTGGCAGGCTTTTCGCCTGCAGCTTTGCGGCGCAGGAAGTCCTGGACTGCTATACCCCTATCTGTATACATATTGTAAAGTGCAAGAGTTTCTTCAAAGATGCAAAAAAGCTCCGCAAGCTCATAATCATCCTCTTTTGCTTCGATTGAATCTGTATCGATATGCAATGCCAGATCTTTTAAGCGTTTGTATTCTTTGATATTGCCTTCATAATCTTTCTTTTTGAAGATGTTTTTGGGACTGGCTTCAACATATACCTTCGTATCAAGCTCCTTTTGGCTTTCAAATATATCTGTAAAAAAATATTCTATCGCATTTATTAAATCCATCTGGCTTCCTCCTTAAATAATATATGCAGATTGTATACCTTTATCAAGCTGTTTACAAGTCCTCATTCAATATGCGTTCATATCTTTTGAGATCGCTATCTGAAAAAGCTGTCAGAACAACTTCCATATCATGCTCCTGCAAAAACTCTCTGATAGTATCTATAGCAATATATGCAGCATCCTCCTTGGGATAACCGTATACACCTGTTGATATAGCAGGAAACGCTATAGATTTAAGATTGTTCTCAGCTGCAATTCTGAGACTGTTCCGATATGCGTCTTTAAGGAGCTCAGGCTCGCCCTGCTCTCCACCATACCATACAGGTCCCACTGTATGTATGACATATTTTGCAGGAAGTCTGTAGCCCTTGGTGATTTTAGCCTGTCCTGTTTCACATCCGTTTAATGTAATACATTCATCTAAAAGCTCCGGCCCGGCAGCTCTATGAATCGCACCGTCAACTCCGCCTCCACCAAGAAGTGTATTGTTAGCCGCATTTACGATTGCATCTACTTTGAGCTTTGTAATATCTGCTTTTATTGCTTTGATGCTCATATATACTTTTCCTTTCTTTTGAGGCAGTTATGAGAGCCACCTCTTCATAATATTTTCTCATTTTATCGTCTTTTTTGAAATCTGCCCACAAAAAAGAAAGCAAAGCTCCTGCTATCAAAACAAACAGAACCGGCAGTAAAGTAATCATATATCTGTACCTCCCGAAAAGTTATTGTCCTTAACTCCTCCTACAGAGTACTGCAATATATGTACTTTTTTTGGTGCGTTATTTTAATCCTGTCAGCTCCCTTATAGCTTCTCCTGCCATAAGCATCCCTACAACCGGCGGCGTAAATGATATGCTTGCCGGAGCTCTGTCACCTGTCTTTACAGGCTCTTCTTCGGAATAGACACATTTAAGCCTCTGTATACCTCTTTTTTTGAGTTCTTTTCTCATAACCTTAGCAAGAGGGCATATTTTTGTATCATATATATCCGCCAGTCTGAACATCTCCGGATGAAGCTTGTTGCCTGTGCCCATAGATGATATCACAGGGATATTATTCCTGCTGCATATTGTCACAATTTCAAGCTTGGCCGTAACAGTATCAACTGCATCAATCACATAATCATACTGGGTAAAATCAAATTCTTCTGCTGTTTCAGGCAGGAAGAATTTTTCTATTGAATTCACTCTGCATTCAGGGTTGATGTCAAGTATTCGCTCTTTCATGACCTCAACTTTGCTTTTCCCTGCAGTGCTGTGCAGTGCTATTATCTGCCTGTTGATATTTGTGATATCAACTACGTCTTTGTCTATAAGGTCTATGCTGCCTATGCCTGCTCTTGCAAGAGATTCTGCTGCAGCACCTCCGACTCCGCCTATTCCAAACACAGCAACATGTGAGGTCTTAAGCTTTTGCATATTTGTTTCACCTATGAGTTTTTCTGTTCTTTGGTGCTGATTCATAATTGCTGCTTTCTAATCTGTCCTATCACTTTGTATATAACATCACTGCTGTATCCTTTTGATGAGAGCTTTCTGGCTATTTTTGCAACAGTTTTTTCATCGGGCAAAGCTCCCTCTGTCACTCTTGCGGCCTGCTCCATTGCTCTTTCAATTTCATATTTGTCAAGGCTGATTCCATATTCTTCTTCATATGAACATATGGCGTCCTCTATTATATTGCTGTCAACCTCTTTGTCATAAAGCTCATATCTGATGAGCTTCATGCCTTTGCCCTTTGAAAACCCATAGTTGAGATATGCTATTGTATATTGAAAGTCATCAAGATAATGAAGCTGTTTGAGTTCATCTATTGTCTTTTGTATCTCTGGCATTTCAAATCCCTTTTGGAGAAGATGTGCTTTCATTTCTCCGCATGTGCGACTCCTATGCTCAAGATATTTTACTGCAGCTTCTTTAATATTCATAGCATGCTCCGGCAAATGCAACAATGCATGAATCTCCCATAGCAGCCCTCAGCTCGCATATGGCATCTATACCTGTACAGTGAACAGGTATAACTTTTTCAATATGCTCATTCAACACCTCTGTTACGACTCTTTTCCTGTCTTCAGCTGAAGCGCTGTAAAGGTGCATTCCGGCAACAAGGCATTTAATTTTTTCGTCAGGAAAAATTTCTTTTGCGTATCTTAAGACCGGAATCACTCCCTTGTGGCTGCAGCCCGAGAATATATACAGTCCATTGCTTTTGCCTGATTCATCCCTATCTCTGATTATAAGGAACTGTTCATGATCCATATTGTCAGGCACAAGGCTGCCATCTGCTGATTTTTCGTAAAAAAGCTCTGTAGGAAGACAGCCTGCCATATCAGGGATTGTTCCTGATATAACTATATCATTGCTTACTTTGAGCACTCCTTTTGTAAATATTAGCCGTGGCAGAAGCTGCTCATATTCTTTATCTGTCCATCTGATGCCTGTTGTTTCTGATTTAAGGCTGCCATTTTGAAGCTCATAAGTTTTTTTGAATGCATTTTTATGAACAAATACAGGCGCTTTACCATTAAGTCTGCAAAATGCAGGGACTCCGCCTGTATGATCATAGTGCCCATGACTTATGACACACATGTCCGCTTCTGCTAAATCAATACCTATCAGAGATGCATTTCTCGCAAACATATCAGATGCACCTGTGTCAAAAAGAATATTTTTATCTCCTGTTTTTATATATACAGACAATCCATGCTCTGCATTACATGGAGGTCTGTCTGTTTTGTTTTCTGTCAAAAAATATATTTTTATCATTTTGTCTCCTGCTCCCTCATCACATATTGTGTGTCAGTATTTTTACCTGTTTATCTATGTCATCTGCTTTGAATACTGATGAGCCAGCTACAACTATATCTGTACCTGCTGCAAGGATTTCATCTATATTGCCTGTTCCTGCGCCTCCATCTATTTCAATTTCAAAATCAAGACCTCGCTGTTTTCTTATCTTATCAAGAGCCCTGATTTTATCAAGGGCTGCCGGTATGAATTTTTGCCCTCCAAATCCCGGATTTACTGACATTACAAGCACCAGATCAACATCTGCAAGGATTTCTTCTATCATACATACAGGCGTTGCAGGGTTGATAGATACTCCTGCTTTTATTCCATGTGATTTGATATTCTGGATTGTTCTGTGAAGATGAATACATGCTTCCTGATGAACTGTTATGTATTCTGTATTTTCAGTTACAAAATCAGCTATATACATATCCGGATTTTCTATCATCAGATGCACATCAAAGGGGATACCCGTCTTGCCCAGAAGGCTTTTCATTACAGGCGCTCCAAATGAAATATTAGGTACAAAATGCCCATCCATCACATCTACATGGATTAAATGTGCTCCCGCTTTTTCGATTTCGCTTACCTGCTCTGCCAGTCTTGAAAAATCTGCTGACAATATTGATGGTGCCAGTTTCGCCATTTTATTTCTCCTTAGTATTTGTTTTTTTTGTTTCTCAATTCTTCAATCTGTATTTTGTATGATTCATATCGCATTGGATGAATTTTGCCCTCTGACAATGCTTTTTTGACCATACATCCCGGTTCTTTGAGATGTCTGCAGTCATCGTAACGGCATTTGCCTTTGTATAGAGCCATCTCTGGATAGTACATATCCAGTGTATGTTCATCTGCTTGTGTTATATCAAATGATGTGAATCCCGGAGTATCATATATCATAATATCTCCGACACTGAATATCTCAACATGCCTTGTAGTATGCCTTCCGCGCTTTGTTTTACGTGAAATTTCACCCATCTGTGCATTGGCATCGGGAAGTATTGCGTTCAGTATACTTGATTTACCGACTCCCGACTGTCCTGCAAAAGCGGCTTTTTTGCCTGAAAGCTTTGATTTTAATTCATCTATGCCTTCTCCTTCTGATGCACTTACTAAAACCAGAGGATAAATGTTTTCATAAACATCCCTGATATTTTCAATGTCTTTTGGCTTTGCTATATCAATTTTGTTGACGCAAATGATAATGTCAATTCCTTTAGTCTCAGCCATTACAAGAAATTTATCTATGACAGGGAAATTAGGCTTTGGTTGCGATGCCGCCATTACTACAATAAATGTATCTATATTGGCAATCGGAGGTCTTATAAATATGTTCTTACGGGGAAGGATGTCCTCTATTATGCCTTTCCCCGGCTCCGTGAGACTTATTTTCACATTATCTCCTACTGCAGGAGTTATTCCTTTGTTCTTGAATATTCCTCTTGCTTTGCATTCAATAATCTCGTCTCCGGTGCGAATATAGTAAAAGCCTGCAATTCCTTTGATTATTGTCCCATTCATGTGCAGTTATTCAACCTCTTCCTCTTCAGGCTGCTCCGGCTGAGGCTCTGGTCCTTTGCTTACTGTAATGCCTACAGATGTTCCTTCTGTAAGTGATGTGCCACTGCTGTACTGCTGCTCTATTACCTGTCCCGATGGATAATCATCGCTGTAGCCATATGTGACATTGCCTACCTTGAGTCCTGCCGCTTCTATTTCAGCTTTGGCAGCATCAAGAGATTTACCAAGCAGTCCAGGCATGGTGATTTCTTTGACTGTTTTTTCCTTTGCTATGACTATTGATATAGCCTGCGAGCTTTCGGCTTCTGTCCCTGCTTCAGGGCTCTGTCTTATAACTGTTCCTTTTGCAGAATCACTTTCTTCTTCTGTTACACTTCCAAGTGTGAATCCTTTTGCCTCAAGTGTTGCTCGTGCCTGCTCTGTCGTCTGACCTATTACGCTTGGCACTGTTTCAACGCCTGAGCCTTTACTTATGTTAACTCTGATGACTTTGCCTTTTTTGACTTTCATATCTGCTTTTGGCGACTGAGAAACTATTTTTCCTTCATCATATTCATCGCTAAACACTTCATTGCCCATTTCTATTTCAAGCCCGAGTTCTGTAAGCTCTGCCTCAGCTTCCTCATATGTCATATTCGTAAGATCCGGTACTTTGACTTCGTTTTTGTCACCCCCACCAAATATAAGTATGCCGACAACTATAAGGGCTACTGCTGCTACTGCCCCGACTATAATCGGGAGTTTTTTGCTTCTGCTTTTGTGAGATTGCTGCTCCTGTGGTTTTTGTCTCTGATGCTCCGGCTTTTTTTCATGCTTTTCCTCTTTTTTTTCAGGTACAATTGCGGATTCTCCGACAACTCTTGATACCATCTCTATATTATCAAGCTCTCTGATAAGCTCATCTACTGTAGCAAACCTGTTAACCTGAACTTTGTCTGTCGCTTTGATAATTATATTTTCAAGTCTTGGAGGTATACCCGAAACAAAGTATGATGGCGGAGTCATAGGGTCATTCATATGCATCAGCGCTACTGCAACAGGCGAGTCTGCATCAAAAGGCACCCTGCCTGTCAGCATCTCATACATAACTATGCCCAGCGAATATATGTCTGACTTGGCATCAACATATCCGCCTCTTGCCTGTTCCGGTGAAAAATAGTGGACAGATCCCATAACCATATCATCGCCTGTGGTTTTTTTCATAATTGTCGATTCAGAAATTGCCTTGGCAATTCCAAAGTCTGCAATTTTGGCGACTCCGTCTCTTGTCATAAGTATGTTGTGAGGCTTTATATCCCTGTGTATTATATTGTTTTTGTGTGCAAATGAAAGACCTGCCGCAATCTGCCTTGTTATATTTATAACCTTTTTGTATGGCATCGGAGATTCTTCATCTATCATATCAGCAAGGGTCATGCCCTCTATCAGTTCCATTACAATGTAGTGGATATTGCCTTCTCTGCCTACGTCATATATATTTACTATATTGGGATGTGAAAGACTTGCTGCTGCCTGCGATTCTCTTCTGAAGCTGTCTAACACCTTTACATCCTTGGTATATTCAGGCTTCAGAATTTTAATTGCAACATAACGGTTCAGAAGCCTGCATCTTGCCTTATAGACAATTGCCATACCTCCATCGCCTATTTTTTCTATTAATTCATATCTACCTGCAAGTAATTTTACGCTCATTGGTTCCTCCTAAATTTTCAGGCAGATAACTGTAATATTATCTGTCCCGCCCGATTTGTTTGCTTCATCGACCAGCTGTAATGCCATTTCTGACATCGCAAGTCTGTCGTTGCTTAAAATCTCTGTTATCAGAGGTTCTTGCACTTCTCCAAATAATCCATCCGTACACAGAAGAATGACATCTTTTTCTCTGAGTCTGACCTGCTTGAAATCAGGTGAAACAGTTTCTTCTGCTCCAAGCGCCCTTGTAATCATATGGCGCTTTTCATGATCAATTGCTTCCTCAGTTGATATAATCCCTGCTTTCACAAGAGCGTTAACATATGTATGATCCTCTGTAATCTGTGTCAGTGTCTTATTTCTGCAAATATATGCTCTGCTGTCTCCAACATGCGCTATATATGCATATTCTCCTCTTATGCAGCATACTACTACAGTTGTAGCCATACCGCTGTTTTCATCTGTTCTGTCTGCTTTTTTGTATATTATATCATTGGCTTTTGAAAGGCATTCTGTAAAATATGATTTTATCTGTGCAGGTGAGGCATTCTCCTCCAGAAAATTGGCATGAACAAACTGCGTAATCTCATAAACTGCAGTGCGCGATGCAATCTCACCGCCATGGTTGCCTCCAACGCCATCAGCAACTATATAAACATTGTATTCGGGAATGATAAAACATGCATCTTCATTGTGGCTTCTCACCTGTCCCTTGTGAGTCTTAAATCCTATCTGTAACATATCATCTCCATCTGTTAATTGTTTGTAACAGTTTTTATTCTTTTCATTTTACATATAAAGAATCCATCTGTTCCATCAATATTAGGGAACAGCTGTATTCTCTCAATTTCTTCGAATTCCCTGAATCTGTTGAGGAAATCGTTTACAACCCTATCGTTTTCATAATGATTGATGGTGCATGTGCTGTAAAGCAGTATCCCACCAGGTTTGACATAATTAGCCGATGCCTCAAGAATTGTTCTTTGCTTGATTGGCAGGGTTTCCATTTCACTATCCATATTTTTGTATTTAATTTCAGGCTTTCTGCGTATTACGCCAAGACCTGAGCATGGTGCATCGACAAGCACTCTATCAGCTTTGCCAATCATTGATGAATCGACTCTTGTCGCATCCCAGGTTCTTGTTCTGACTATCTTGACACCCAGTCTTTTGGCTTCTTTGTCTATTATGTCAAGCTTACGTTTGTATATGTCAGAGGCTATGATAAGACCCTTGTTGTCCATTCTCTCCGCAATGGCAAATGTCTTGCCTCCGGGTGCCGCACAAACATCCATAATCAAATCTCCCTTTTGTGGATCAAGCTTTTCACTTGTAAGCATCGAGGCTTCATCCTGTACTGAAAAGTATCCGTGTTTGTAGATGGCATTATTGAGAAGACCGCTACCTTTGACATGAATTGCATTTTTGCAAAGCTTGCCCTCACTTGTCTCAAAGCCTTTTTCGTTGAGTCTTCTGATAAGGTCAGGCTTCATTGTCTTGAGCCAGTTCATTCTGATTGTGACATCAGGAGTTTCATTACCTGCAGCAAGAAGCTCCTCAACAAAATCTATATCATACCTTTCAAGCCACAGCCTGATTATCCATGGCTCATATGAATATTTGATTGAAAGATATTTAATCTCATCTTCTGTCCTGTCCGGAAGCTTGATTGTATATTTTTCTTTGATATATGATCTAAGCACACCGTTAATAAAGCCCTGTCTGCCTTTGCAGAATTTTTTTGCAAGGTTAACGCTCTCATTTACGGCGGCGTATTCAGGCACCTTATCCATATATCCAAGCTGGTATATCCCCATCCTAAGCACCACCAGGTCGCTGGTTTTGACCTTGGCTGCTCCTGTAGGGACAAGCTTATCTATTATATAATCAAGAAGCAATTTGTTTTCAAGCACACCATAGACAAGCTCCCTTACAAAAGCTGGAGATGGCGGATTAGATACTATGATATGATGATTCAGTGCAAGGTTTGAAAAGGATTTTTTGTTTTCAATATCCATTAAAGTATAATAAGCTGTTTTTCTGTTGGTGTCCATCAGTCACGCCCCCTTATCAGTAACAATCTTATCAGCTGCATCAATGCTGCCGCAAGAGCTGCAAGATATGTCATCGCTGCCGCTGATAATACTTTTTTTGCAGGTCGTATCTCATCCGGATACACTATGCCCAATGACTCAATCTGAGCAAGTGCTCGCCTGCTTGCATTAAGTTCCACAGGAAGTGTAACTGCATGAAATAAAACTACTGCCGCAAACAGTACAATTCCTATTGTAAAGATCAGATTGCCTTCATATATTCTGCCCGCACTTTCAATAATAATTCCAATAATTATTGCCGGCCATGCAAGCTTGGATGATATGTTGACAACAGGTATTATAGCGCCTCTTATCTGAACAGGCGCATATCCTTGTGCATGCTGCAGTGCATGTCCCACTTCGTGAGCTGCTACTGCAACAGACGCTATCGAATTACCCTGGGCAACTGCTGATGAAAGCCTCAGGACGTTTTTGCACGGGTCATAATGATCTGTCAGTCTGCCTGAAATAACTTCAATCGGCACATCGATGCCGTTTGCTCTCATTATCTCCTGTGCCGTCTGCATACCGGTAATTCCCCTTGCAGTTCTGACGTTTGAATATTTACTGTAATTTCTGCTCACCTTTGCCTGTGCATATATTGTGAATATAATTACAGGCAAAAGCAATATCATTGTCCAGTCGTAATAAAACATAGTATCTCCTTTATCCCAGCACTGTACCTGTCTCTATTCTGTTTCCTCTGATGAAATCCTTTACATGCATTTTGCGTTTGCCCGGAAGCTGCACCACCTGTGCATTAAGTATCCTGCCTCCTGCTGATATTTCAATGCCTTCATCAGATATTCCTGTAACTGTTCCTGCAGGCAGGCTGCAAGGTGTGTCTATCACCTGAGCTTTCCAGATTTTAAACATCTCACCGTTATATCCAGTATATGCACTGAGCGCCCTTATCTGCCTTTCGGTTTCTTCAACCGGCCTGCTAAAATCTATGCGCCCGTCCTCTTTGAATATCATGGGAGCATAAGTTGAAAGTGAATCATCCTGTCTGACATGTTCGGGAGGATTGCCTGCTGCAAGCATATCAAGAAATTCTACTATAAGCTGTGCGCCAATTGCTGACAGCTCATCGTGAAGTTCCTCTGCTGTTTTAGTGTCAATACTGCATTCTTTTTTGAGAAGCATGTCACCTGTATCAAGTCCTTTTTCCATCTGCATTATTGTGACTCCTGTTTTGTCGTCACCTGCAAGGATTGCTCTTTGTATAGGAGCAGCACCTCTGTGCCTTGGCAAAAGTGATGCATGAATATTAATGCAGCCGTATTTTGGAAGCTGCAGAATTTCTTCCGGAAGTATTTGTCCATAGGCTGCAACAATAATAACATCTGGGCTATATTCCTTAACAGTGCTGAAAAAATCTGCATCACCCTTGACTTTTTCAGGCTGAAGTACAGATATCCCCAGCTCTACCGCCTTTGTCTTAACAGGTGTAAACATTATTTTTTTGCCTCTATTGCGTGCCTTGTCCTGCTGCGTTACCACATATCCTATTTCATATCCTGCCTCTGCAATGGCTGTAAGAGGCCCTACTGCAAAGTCAGGAGTTCCCATATATACTATCTTCATTCACTATTCCTCTAATTCTACTGCATTTCTGATATTCTGTGCCTTGTCAATATAAAGGATTCCTTCAAGATGATCAAATTCATGACATGTAACCACTGCATCAAATTCCTCAAGCTCTAAGGTAAACTCATCTCCGTTTCTGTCAAGAGCTTTGATTTTGACGTATTCAGGTCTTGTGACATCACCTATAAGGCCTGGAAGCGAAAGGCAGCCTTCTGCTCCTGTCTGTTCGCCTCTTACTTCGATGATTTCCGGATTTATAAATTCCACAACCCTGCCCGGCTCAGCTTCTGTTACAAAAATCCTTCTCATAATACCTACCTGGGGAGCTGCAATTCCAACTCCGCCTTCTTCCCTCATGGTTTCAAGCATATCATCAAGAAGCACTTTTATTCTGTCTGTGATTTTGTCCACCTCTCTGCAATGCTTTCTCAGTATCTCGTCACCTTCTACCACAATATTTCTTAATGCCATTTTGTCCTCCGCTAAATAAAACTGTATGGGTTTATGTCTATTCCCACATTTACTTTTGTTTTGCCACTATTGCTTTCTCTGTTCAGTTTATCTAAAGCTCCAAGAAAAAGTCCCCGCTTTCCCTTAGGGCATTTAATCATCATATGATATCTGTATGTTTCTTTGATTCTGCTTACTGGCGCCGGCTGCGGTCTGTAAATAAATCCTGTATGAAGCATTTCGCCAAGATTTTCATACCAGCTGTCGGCTTCTTTTGTGACCAGCGTTTCGGTTTTGCCTGAAAATATAAGGCGGATCAGATCATAATAAGGCGGATATCCCATAAGCTCTCTTAATCTGAGTTCTTCTTTGCAAAATCCCTCATAATCATTCTCTGCCGCTGCTTTAATTGCATAATTTTCAGGGGAAAATGTCTGTATTACAACCTCGCCACGAAGCTCTCCCCTGCCTGCTCTGCCTGCAGCCTGCGTTATAAGCTGGAACGTCCTTTCGGGCGCTCTGAAATCAGGTATATTAAGGGAGCTGTCTGCCGATATGATCCCAACAAGTCCTACATTATCAAAATCAAGTCCTTTTGCTATAAGCTGCGTACCCAGAAGTATGTCTGTCTGCCGCTTTGCAAATGATTTGAGTACTCTGTCCATAACTCCCGCATGCTTTACAGTATCCATATCAAGCCTTGCATATGTGTTTTCGGGGAAAAGCCTTTCGATTTCCTCTTCGAGCTTTTGTGTGCCTGCTCCCTGCAGCCTGATTGATGCTTCCCCGCATTCGGGACAGGCATTCGGAACACTCTCCCTGTGTCCGCAAAAATGGCAGCAAAGCCCGTTTATATCCTTGTGATATGTAAGGCTTATGCCGCATACAGGGCATTTCATCACATGCCCGCATCCTCTGCATGAAATATATGTAGAAAATCCTCGTCTGTTAAGAAGCAGAATAACCTGCTGTCCTGCTGAAAGAGTCCTGTTCATACGGTCATAAAGCTCTCTGCTCAAGATTCCGGAATTACCGTTTCTAAGCTCACCGTTCATATCTGCAATGCTAACTGATGGCAAAGGATTACGGTTGAATCTTGTCTTCATTTCTATTTTGTGATAGATGCCCTCATCAGCTCTATGCATCGATACGACAGATGGTGTAGCACTCCCGAGCACTACTATGCCGCCGTAATATCCTGCTCTTTTGATTGCCACCTCCAAGGCTTCATATCTTGGAGTCATGTCTGATTTATATGTTGATTCATGCTCCTCATCAAGGATTATGATTCCGATGTTTTCAAGCGGTGCAAATACTGCTGAACGTGCACCTATTACCACCCTGACACTGCCGCTTCTGATTCTCTGCCACTGAACATATCTCTGAGGTTTGCTCATACGACTATGCATCACTGCAATCATATCACTTCCGAAATATTTTTCAAACCGATCTATTACCTGACCTGTCAGTGAAATCTCAGGCACCATCATTACAGCCGTCCTGCCCGAAGCTAAAACCTGCTCTATCGCCCGTATATATACCTCAGTCTTGCCACTTGATGTAACTCCGTGTATGAGAAATATTCCATGCTCTCTGTTTTCGATATACGGCTTCAGAGTGTCAATTGCTGCTTCCTGCTCAAATGTAAGAGATTTTGAATCAGGCTCAGGCAAAACAGGCAGCTTCTGTTTAAGCTCCCGCTTTGGCGGGCCTCCTGCCGGAGTAAAGCATTTCACTCCATCTATATATTTGACAAGGTAGCGTTTTTTCATCCACCTGCACGTCTTTATCATTTCTTCGTTAAGACATATATTCTCATCTGCATGATCAATTTCTCTGAATTTAAGATTCCTGTCGTCTTCATCTCTGATATCAAATATATATCCTTCTCTTAGAGCTCTGCTTCTGGCAAAGGGCACATATACCTTCTGTCCGATAACAGCATCCTCATCCCTGCAAAGGTATGTATAAAAGCTGTCAGTCATCTGACTTTTGTTGTCAATTACAATATCTGCATATTTCATCGCACTACAGCAGGAATATATTGTGCTGCCTGCATTCACGATCCATATCCTCAGGCCATACTGAAACCTGAACTTCACCTATATGAGCCTTACGCAGGAAGAACATGCACAGCCTGCTCTGTCCTATGCCTCCCCCTATGCTGTAAGGAAGCTCTCTGTTTAATATCGCTTTGTGGAAAGGTAAATCCCTGCGGTCTTCTTTGCCTGCAGCTGCAAGCTGTTTTGCCATTGCCTCCTCGTCAACTCTGATGCCCATTGAGGATATCTCAAATGCCATACCAAGCACTTCGTTCCATAAAATTATATCGCCATTAAGCTCCCAGTCGTCATAGTCAGGCGCTCTGCCATCATGCTTTTCTCCTGATTTCAGGGCTCCTCCGATTTTCATGATAAATACGGCTCTTTTTTCTTCTGCTATGAGGTTCTCTCTTTCTTTTGGCGTCCTGTCAGGCCATCTGTCCTCCAGCTCCTGAGTTGTAATGAAAGTGATTTCATTTGGCAGCTCTGTCTGTATATCCCTGTAAAGTCTGTTGACATAGTCTCCGAGATTTTTGAGGGCATTGTATATGGTTGTAACTGTTTCTTTGAGATATTCTTCTGTTCTCTGTTCTTTGGTTATTACCTTTTCCCAGTCCCACTGGTCAACATAGATAGAATGAAGATTGTCAAGCTCCTCGTCTCTTCTGATGGCATTCATATCAGTATATATGCCGTTTCCTGCGGCAATGCCGTATTTGCCCAGCGCCATACGCTTCCATTTGGCAAGGGACTGCACTATCTCAACGGTCTGCTCATCCATATCCTTAATAGTAAACTGCACAGTTCTCTCAATGCCGTTAAGATTATCATTAAGTCCGCTTTCGGGTATTACAAAAAGCGGTGCCGAAACGCGTCTCAGCGAAAGACCGTAAGCCAGCTCCTGCTGGAAAAAGTCTTTGATTTTTTTGATTGCCCTTTGTGACTCCATATAGTCAACAGCCGGCATATAGCCTTCAGGAATAATTAGTTTTGACATCAAATGTCCTCCTCTGGTTGTAAGTTATATTTTATCTTCTGAATCAGGTTTGTCAAACCATCGTGAAAATCTGCATCCGCAATAATTCTGTCTGTATAATCCAAACTCCTTTGACAGCTCTATGCTTCTTTGAAATCCTGCTTTCTTTTTGAAGTCCATATCAAGAAACCCTATACCGTAGCTGTCTGCGATTTCTTTACCTATCTGTGATATAAGGGGGTAATTTTTGTGAGGGCTTACTGTCAGCGTAGTTGCAAAAAAGTCGTATCCTCCCTCCTTTGCCCTGCGCGCTGTCTCCCCGAGGCGCAACCTGAAACATATACTGCACCTCTCTCCTCCCTCCGGTTCATCTTCGAGGCCTTTGATGCTGCACAAAAAAAGGTCGGGATTATATGCACCCTCAACAAATCCTATCCTGTCGATGATAAACATGCTGCCACTATTGAATCTGTCTATGACACTCTTCTGGGCATCAAGCCTCAGCTCATATTCAGCAGCCTCTGTAATGTTGGGATTGTAAAAGAATACTGTAATATTGTAATCTGAAAGCAGACGCTCAATTACGGCAGTGCTGCACGGACCGCAGCAGCTGTGAAGAAGCACAGAGGGCCTTTCAAGTTTGAGATTCATGTCTGAGCCGCATTCGCAGCAGCCTCCGGTACCTATATTCAACTGCATTCCCGTTTCTGTAAATTTTGTCATCATGTCCCCTTAAATCTGTTGATAATCAAACAAAGTTATTATATCATAGATGCGGTTTCAAAGGAATATTCCCATAAAAAAAATATTGAGTCTTGCAAAAAACAGAAAAAGCAGCCGAAGCCGCTTTCCCTGTAAGGACATTTAAATGATAGTAAACCAAGTGTATTCCTCTTTACCTCAATACTATTTTATCATTGATTTAAGTCCACAGAACGCTTTACATTATCACATGAACCAACCCATACCGCTTTCCTCAACCGTATGTTTTGTATCCCAAGTCGAGCTTTCTCCACGTTTAACATGAGCTAATCCTTCTCCCCAAATACGATAAACCATTCCTCCGTCTACACATTCTAATTTCGGACCATTCACAGTTACTGTTTTGGTAGTTCCCGTTGCTTTACTCCAGGATGATGTTACATTATCCATTTTACGAGTAGTAAAATTAATTCCTCTATACCCATATCTCGCTTTTACATATTCTATTTTTACTCTTGCAGTATTTACAGTTCCATACACCTTAACTTTATTTAAAGCAATAGTTCCAACCCCATTAACTTCCTTTACCGTAAAATAAATTGTTGTGGTCAAAGTTATTTCTCCACCTGAAGACTTTTCACTTTCCTTTTTGCTGTAATCACTTGCTGCAGTTGCCTTTAACTCATCTTTTTCAATATTCATTTCTGATAATACAGTGGCTGCATAATTGTCAACTGTATCATCTCCATCACTGTACTCGCTTAATAATTCAGTTGTAACCAATGGTTTTTCATCCTGTTTCACTCCATCAATAGTTAATACCGCATTTTTTTCAATCTCCTCTACAACCTGCTCAGGAGCATCATTCACTCCATTTATGGCTCTATCCTTTAACACCTTTGCACTTTCAATTTTATCATTCTTAACAGTACATACATATCCTAATGATTGATTGTCACTGCTTTCTACCGCAAAAGTAGTTAAATTAAATGATAGAAAAACTACTACAAGTATGCCCATGGTTAATAAACTAATTCTTTTTCTTGAATTCATAATATTTTTCCTTCAAATTCTAAAATACTATTTATTGCAAAGAATATCTAAAGCTTTTTTTTCATCTTTCTTTGCCACAAAAATCTGATATTGATATGCCGCAGATGAATCAATAAAAGGAATTCCATGATGTCGTCCTGGATTTATATGCGTATTTGTAATAACAAATGTTTCAATACCATTTTTAGAAAGAATATCTCTAATTTTATTGAGTTCTTCTAAATTTCTAGTTACTCTTATTTCCCGCTTAAAAAACATGAACGCACTCCTTCCTACTATGCTTTGCATGATTCTTTTCCAAATAGCATTGCTTTAAACAAACAATTAATATGCAATTCCTTTAGAGCTTTTTTAAATTATTCAATCGGGTGTCCAGCCTTTAGTAATTTATTCAAGCTCTTTTTTATTCCCTCCTAGATATCACACTCTT
>CAVAON010000034.1:0-21693 GCA_963590215.1 Anaerovoracaceae bacterium
GAGAGCAAACTAATTCAAAATTAGCTATTGAAAACAGCAAGTATAAGTGATACAATAACAATGTAGTTAAAAAAAGAATAGAAAAAACACAAGAAAGTCAAAAGAGAAAAGAGGGATATTATGAGCAAGAAATTTGAAGACTTTAAAAAGACTTTTGTGGAATGTGCAGAGTTGATCGATTCAATTATTGCAAAGGGTTTACTATAACTACATTAAAATAAATATTTAAAGATATTTTTTCGCAGAGGAATAAACCCCCTCTGCGTTTTTGTCTGCTATCAAAGAAAAAAGGTTGCATATATGTTGAAAAGGCGCGCTTGTAAAGATACAATAAGTATGTAACATTTGGAAAAGGAAATTATCAAGAGGAAGAGGTGGCTTATATGGAACTCAATGTGATGTGTACATGTGATGAATATGGTGATTTTTTAACTGGCGGCAGCATTTTGCTGACAGATGGTGAAATTCCTGAGGAAATAGATTCTGATCAGATTTTAGAAATCCTTGAAGATTCATTTTGGGAAAACCTCTCTTTTTTTCAGAGGGAATTAGCAGAGCTCTAAAACTTGAGGACGCAAAGCATATTTCGATGCGAGAGGCGATAACAGAAATATTCGGATCATTCGCATTGAAGTTCTGGATAGATGAAGACATTGAAAATCCAATCGATGATCCGTATGGCATAGATAATGTCGATGAGTTTATGCTTGGACTTTTTGAAAGTATTTTTACCAAGAGGCTTTAGGTGGAGAATGGCAGCAGAAGGCCCGTCTGTATTTGACCTGAAATCTCTGCTATAATTAGCATCCAATAAAGATTGTGGTACTACCGATAATAAGGAGAGGACATATATGAATAACACTAAAATAACACCAGCATTGAAATTAGGATATGCGTCTGCTTCTTTTGGAGATGCAGCTACATATTCCTTCATCAATACATTTTTATTGTTTTTTCTAACGACAGTTGCAGAAATTGAACCTGCAGCAGCAGGAACAATCATAATAGCAGGATCGGTATGGAATACCATCATCAATCCAATAATTGGATATCTGTCGGATGGCTGCGCAAGCAAATGGGGACGACGCAGACCGTTTCTGGCAGTAATGGCTCCTGCCCTGGGCGCCTCGGTATTTTTGCTCTTCACGGCATTTGACATTTTGCCTGTAATCAAGCCGCTTTATTATGGAGCAATTCTGATGATATTCTGGACAGCTTTTACCGGGTTTTTTGTTCCTCATCTGGCACTGGGAGCAGAATATACACAGGACTATAACGAGCGGACTGATTTGAGGTCATATTCATCGATTATCAATATGACAGGTAGCCTGATTGGTATGGTATTGCCATCCCTTCTGGCGGAGTTCTTTGTCAGCAAAGGAATTTCTCTTGAAGGAGCATGGTCGTGCACAGGAGCTTTGGTTGGGATTACTTCGACAGCTTCTATACTTATTACTGTAAGAGCTTCAAAAGGAATAGATTTGCCATGTGATACAGCAGGGCAGAGCGTGCTTCCAAAACTTCGGATTAAGGAGCTTTTTGCTGAGTATCTTGAAGTAATCAGACTCAAACCTGTTATATTCCTGATGCTTACAAGCCTCTTTGCTCTTATAGCAAATGCGATGCTGTCATCAGATCTGATGTATTATTTTACATATAACCAGGGGATGAGTGCAAAAGAGATTTCTCTGGTGTTTCTCTACAAAACAGGCATTGCAATAATTCTTGTTCTTATTGTTAGGCAGGTGAGCAGTAAAACGGATAAGCGCACTGCTTTGATGCTTGACTTTGCAGTCGGGGCAGCAGGGATAACAGTGATGTTTTTTGTTGAAATATCTGGAACATGGACATTGCTCATATTCATGCTCTTTGTTACTATATGTGTATCTATATACTGGCAGCTTATGCCGGCAATCATCTATGATGTATGTGAATATGATGAGCTTGAAACAGGACATCAGAGGCAGGGCGTAATAGTCTCTCTGCAGGGTCTTGTTGAAGCTCTGGCGGCAGGAATCGGCGCTCAGCTTCTGGGTATTGTGCTGCAGCTTGCAGGATTTAATGGGGAAGCGGCGGTGCAGACAGAGAGTGCACTAAAAGCAGTAGAATTGTCAGTAACTGTTTTGCCGGCAGTATTTCTTGTTCTGGCATTTGTCTGCCTCAAAAAATACCCTATTACAAAGGCAAAATTTGAAGAAATTCAGAGGCAGCTTGCAGAGAAAAACTCCAGCAGATGATGATGTGACGCCGTCATAAAAGTGCCTTTTCGTGCAAAATGAGGCTAAATAAAAGTGCCTTTTGTGTGTATAATGAGATTGAAAGGTAAAACATCCAAAAGAAGTGGAGGCGGTCTTTGAGCATGACGTGGATGATTTCGATATTCTGTTTCAAAAATTATCAGCATATTATAAAAAAAGCTTTATAACAGAGATTCGCTCATCATTTTTGACGAGGTTCAACGTTATCCAAAAGCACGAGAACTGATAAAGTATTTAGTGCAGGATGGACGATATGATTATTTGGAGACGGGATCATTAATATCATTGAAAGTAAATATCGAAGGTATTGTGATACCTTCAGAAGAAGAGCATGTTGAAATGTTTCCCATGGGCTTTGAAGAATTTTTATGGGCGATGGGGGATGAAACAACGGCGCCTTATCTAAGAGAATGCTTCGAAAATCTGAAGCCGTTAGGCCAAGCAATCCACAGAAGAGTGATGAATGATTTCAGACAATACATTTTAACAGGAGGTATGCCGCAGGCAGTAGAAGCGTATAGAAAAACAAAAAACTTCGAAGCTGTAGACAGAATAAAAAAAAGAATTCTATCATTATATCGCCAGGATATTACAAAATTTGCACACGGATATGAAGCACGAGTATTGTCGATTTTTGATGAATTGCCATTGCAATTGACAAAGACAGAAAAGAAATATAGGTTGGCTAGCGTCAGCAAGGGAGCGAGATTTCGAGACTATGAGAATGCATTTATGTGGTTGTCAGAAGCCATGATTGTAAATAATTGCTACAATGCGACAGAACCTACGGTGGGTTTGGCAATGAGCGGGGAACATACGACACGAAAATGCTATATGGCAGATACAGGACTTTTAGTGACACATACGTGTATGGATGATAAATTTACAGACAATAATCTGTATAGGGACATTCTGCTGGACAGATTGCATGTGAACGAGGGAATGCTGATGGAAAATATTGTGGCTCAGGAATTGAGAGCAAGCGGACATAATCTTTTCTTTTATTCCAGGTCTGACACAAACAACCGTGAAAATAATATGGAAATAGATTTTCTGATTCGCCAAAACAGAAAAATATGTCCGGTAGAAGTAAAATCAGCGGCGTACAGGAAATATTCTTCGTTGGATAAATTCAAGAGCAAATTTAAGGAAAAATAGGCCAGGCATATATTCTGTACGCAAAAGATATTGCCATAAAAGAAAACGTGATACATCTTCCGCTGCATATGGCGATGTTTTTGTAAAAAGAGCTACCATTTCAGCTCTGATAGCTCATCATTTTCACTATTCTACTGATTTTAAGGACTCTATCATGTCTATTCTCTTTAATCGGTAGTACATGACAATGTTTACTATTACAGCAAACACAAAAGTGAGAGCTATAGACATGATGTAGCTTGCCGGCGTTATTCTGGCCTCAAAGGTAATCAGAGATATATTTATCTGTGTGATTATAAATTCAAGGAGCACCTTGCCAAGCAGAAGCCCTACTGCAGCACTGATGCCTGTCAGTATAAAATTTTCTCTGAATACATATGCAGAGGTTTCTCTTGGATAAAATCCCAGCACCTTGATTGTTGCAATTTCCCTTACTCTTTCAGTTATATTTATATTTGTCAGATTGTAAAGAACAATAAATGCGAGAGCGCCAGCGGCTGCAACAATCAGAATAATAACGGCATTCAGACTGTCCATCATGCTGCATATCCGTTCTTCCATATCAAGACATACTGAAGTTCCAAGCACATTATCATTATCAGAAACTGCAGCAGCGGATATATATATACCGTCTGCTGATTCGTCCTGCGAAATCGCATACGCAACTGTATATCCAGGTGCTGTGCCAAAGCCTTCTTCATATGTTTCGTCTGAGATATATACATAATTATTGACATAATTTTTGCATATACCAGACACTGTGACTTCTATCTTACTTCCATTATCATTTGTCAGCTCTATTTTGTCACCTTCAGATAGATTGCATTTGTCCGCCAGCTTCATGCATATAACGGCTTCTCCTGTCTGAGGGAATCTGATGGCACTGTTATCGTGAAGGTCGATGAAATTGCTGAAATTATCGCCGCTTGAGGCAATGAGCGTAAGGGATAATTCCTCTTCCTTTGAATTAAAGGCGACTTCTTCCTCATGTGCAAACATTATTTTTGAAACATGTGAAGAAGCTTCATTTCTAAAAGCCTGCTGCTCTTTTTTGTCAGGGGCGTCATCGAAATATATACTGTAATCATATTTTATAATCTCGTTATATTGAAATCCCACAATATTTTTAACCGTATCATTTATCCCAAATCCTGCAATAAGAAGGGCTGTACAGCCACTTATGCCAAGGACCATCATGAAGAAGCGCTTTTTGTACCGAAACAGGTTCCTTATGGTTACTTTGTACAAAAAACTTACTTTGCTCCAAAGAGGAGTAATCCTTTCGAGAAGTATCCTTTTACCTGCAGGCGGTGCTTTAGGCCTCATGAGCTGTGATGGAACTGTTTTGAAGTCCCTGAGACCTGCTGCAAGGCAGGCTCCCATAGAGCATATCAGTGCTCCTGCAAGGGAGTAAAACAGAAGAGGAATATTGAAGCTGTAAATGAGGCCGCAGCCGAAATCATACATGATACCATAGGCCTTCCATATTATGGCCGGAAATACAATACAGCAGCTGAAATATCCAATCAGAGTTCCTAAGACTCCTGCACTCCCCGAATAAAACAGATATTCTGAAATGACCGCACGGCTGCTGTAGCCAAGAGCTTTGAGAACTCCGATCTGTGTTCGTTGCTCATCGACCATTCTTGTCATGGTAGTAATGCATACAAGTGCCGCTACAAGGAAAAAGAATATAGGGAAAACCTTCGCGACTTCGTTTACTATATTTGCATCATTTTCAAAGCTTACATAGCCTGTATTGATATCTCTTGTAAACACAAAAGCTTCAGGTTTTTTTATAGCTGCTATTTCATCTTTTCCGTCTTTTATCTTTGCTTTTGCATCATCGAGATCTTTTTTTGCATCTGCAAATGAAGAATCTGCCTCAGCTTTGCCCTGCCTGTATTCTTTCCAGCCGTCTGTGAGAGTCTGTTTTTCTTTTTCAAGTTTTGCCCTGCCGGCATCAGCCTGTTTGAGGCCTGCATTTACTTTAGTTAAAGAAGCAGTAAGCTCTGTTTTTTTGCTTTCAAGCTGCTGCTTTGATGCCTGGTATTCCTCATCTGTCATATATTCCTTGCCTGATTCAAGCTGCGACAGATGTTCGTTTATCTCGGCAAGCCCTGCATCAATCTGTTTTTTGGAATCGTTTAATTCGCTGATTGCTTTGTTCAAATCTTTTTCTGAAGATGATATCTTGCTTTGCCCGGCAAGGAGTTCATTATATGAGTCATCAAGCTTTGAATATGCATCAGATTTTTCTTTGAGATAGCTTTTGTATCCGTCCTTGTACTCCTGCTCAGCTTCACTTATTTTGTCATCGGCTTCTGATTTTATTTCTTCATATCTTCTCTGTGAGGCTGCTTCTGCAGCAGCAGTAATTACATTCTCTGCATTGCCTATGAGCGATTCGTATCCGTCTGAGTATATAGGGGCTGTATTTTCAATAGTGAGATAGATTTCAGTATATATATCAGAATCAAAGCCTTCAGGTAGAATGTAGAAGTAGGCTTCGATTATGCCATTGCCAATAGAAGTAGAGCCTCTTTCGTAATTGAGATAGAGAGGTGAATAAACAAGGCCTGTTATCGTGTATTTGCGATGGGCAAAGGCGTCAAGTGTATCTTTTGAATTATCTTCTGAAATTTCAATTGTGCTGCCTATGTCTTCTTTGCTGTAGACTCTGCCATCGGCAACGCATTCGTTTGATTTTTCGGGCATCCTGCCTTCGAGAAGCTTGACTTTGTTTATGGATTCAGTAATGGAGCAGGCCTTGAGTGCCTGATTCATTTCGCCTGCAGCACAAAGTACATCATATGAAATACTGCCCTCGGTGGCTTTGACATTGGCTAATGACGATATATATTCAACGTCGGCTGCTTCATATCCAAGAGTTGATGCAATCTTGTAGTCATAAAGATTTCTTTCGGTCAGATATGAGTCAAGAGTGTTTACCATGGCATCTCTTGTAATTTTGAGACCGGCAAAAAGACCTGTGCCCAAAGCGATGATTATGAGAATTGCAAGATATCTACCCAGACTGTTTTTGATTTCTCTCAAAGTTATTTTTGTAAGCATTTTTTTACCATTCTATCATATCCACAGAAACAGGGCTTTCATTTTTTTCAATCGAGCTGACAGTGCCATTCTTAATATGCACGACTCTGTCTGCCATAGGAGTTAAGGCCAGATTGTGAGTAATGATAACTATGGTCATGCCTGTTTTGCGGCTGGTGGTTTGAAGAAGCTTCAATATTGATTTACCTGTGTTATAATCAAGGGCACCTGTAGGCTCATCGCAAAGAAGCAGCTTTGGGTTTTTGGCAAGGGCTCTTGCTATTGCAACTCTCTGCTGCTCTCCTCCGGAAAGCTGTGCAGGAAAGTTATTCATACGGTCTTCGAGGCCTACCTGCTTCAGCACCTCGGTGCTATCTAAAGGGTTTTTGCATATCTGAGTTGCAAGTGAAACGTTTTCGAGAGCTGTCAGATTCTGAACCAGATTATAGAATTGAAAAACAAATCCGATATCATATCGCCGGTATGATGTCAGATCCCGCTCTGAAAGTGCAGAGATTTCTTTGCCGTCGAGATATACCTTGCCCTCTGTCAAAGTGTCCATTCCTCCGAGTATGTTTAGCAGAGTTGTTTTGCCTGCACCTGAAGGACCGGTGATGACGCAGATTTCGCTTTTTTCTATTTCAAAGGTCGCATCATGCAGAGCTTCTATTGTTATCTCTCCCATATTATAAATTTTTTTGACATCTTCAAATTTTACATAACTCATAGGAACCTCCGACAGAATTTGTATGAGTACATTGTAAAGTAGGGGACTTTTAATTACAAGAATTTTCACAAAACAAACATACTATAAATGTTGAAGGATGACTAAATTAGCAAGATAGTGAATTTTAAGGTGCAAAACGTCACCGGAAAAGAGGCATAAAATCATTTCTTTGCGACATTTGCGCTTTTTTGTAAAAATAAATGTCGACAGGTGGCTTTACTTTTATGGCACAAAATAGTATAATTAAAAACAGCATTCTAAGGGAATAACGTTATAGCAAAACAGCAATAAAACAGCTGTATATAGAATAAAATCAAATGATATTGTCGGAGTTCCCTGAGCTTGTGCAATATCTATATTTTTTAGGAGTGATATTTTGGAATATGTATGGGGAGCACTTGCAGGGCTTGGCTTTGGAGGACTTATAGGAGCAGTCAAATATTATGTGCTCTGGCACAGAGCGACCAAAGCACCTCAAGATAATGAGATTACATCATCTTATGTATACATCAGGATGATTATAAGTAATGTCATCAATGTGGCAACGCTGGCAATTGTGTTCCTGCTGCGGGATATTGTAGGCTTTAGCTTTGTAGCGACATTGCTTGGCGCAGCTGTCGGGCTCAGCATTGCAGGCAAGCTTGCACCAATCAAAAAAGTAATGCAGCATATTCGGGAGGAGTGACAGGTTTATGATAGCAAAACTCTACGATATAGGGATGACGGACGCTATGATAACCAGTGCGGTTATTACAATTATAGTTTGTGTGCTTGCAATTATAGCAGGACGCAAGATAGAGATGATACCGTCCGGATTTCAGAATATGATAGAAATGGGAATAGAAAAACTCCACAATTTTTTTACAGGAGTTATGGGAGAGCATTTGTGCAGCAGATATTTCCCCCTTATAGCGACATTGTTTATCTATATTCTCATATGTAACTATTCCGGACTTTTGCCTTTGGCAGGTGAGGCACCTGGATTTCAGGCGCCGACAAGTGATATCAACTTCCCGGCAGGTATGGCGATTATTGTTTTTGTTGCCATACAGGCAATAGGCATAAGAGAGCATAGAGGTCTTGGAACCTTCAAAAGAATGTTCAAACCGTTTGTTTTTATTTTCCCTCTGCTCCTTATGGATGAATTCATCAAGCCGGTATCACTCACATTCCGACTTTATGGTAATACTTACGGAGATGAACAGGTTATCGGAGCATTCTTTGATATATGCCCGATAGGCTTGCCTGTAGTAATGCAGCTGCTGGTTGTATTGCTTGGACTTATACAGGCACTTGTATTCTCACTTCTGACAGCGATATATATACAGGAGGCTTGCGAAATCGAAGAGCACCTGTAAATATAAATAAGTTATTGAGTGCCATATGTATATTTTGCATGCGGCAGGGAAAGAGCCTGGTTTTGGCTCAAATAAATAGAAAAGGAGACAATCATATGACAACTGGATTAATTGCAATTGCAGTAGGTTTGGCAATCGGTCTTGCAGCTATAGGCCCCGGAATAGGTATGGGTATAGCAGGTGGCAAGGCACTTGAGGGTATGGCAAGACAGCCTGAAATGATGGGTACACTTCGTACCAATATGATACTTACATTTGCATTCATGGAATCAATCACCATTTATGGACTTGTATTTGCGTTCCTGCTTTTGGCAAAGATGTAACCTAAACTAGAACAAGGAGGGCTTCTGTTATGTTAGAAGCATTGGGAATTAGTCTAAAAGAGCTGATATTTGTTATAATAAACTTCCTGATTCTCGTTGCAGTTTTAGGTAAATTTCTGTACAAGCCGTTTCTTGGTGCACTCGAAAAAAGAAAGCAGGCGATTGAGGATGCATTCAGCAATGCAGATGCCACCAATCGCAAGGCTGATGAAAAATATGAGGCATATACCAAAAAACTTGCAAGAGCTGAAGCTGAAAGCAGAGAAATTGTGAAATCGGCCAAGCTCAGAGCTGATGATCAGGCAAATACAATAATTGAAGAAGCAAGAGCCGAGGCTGCAAGAATAAAACTGAATGCCGAAAAGGAAGCACAGCGTGAAAAAGAGAAAGCATTGAAGGAAGTAAGAGAGCAGATAGCTCAGCTTGCACTTCTTGCTGCTGAGCAGATTCTCGAAAAAGAGATTGCAATAGAAGGGCAAAATGAAATAATAGACAGAGTATTAGAAAAGGCAGGTACTTCACAATGGCAGAATTAACGGTAGATCTGACATATGGTACGGCACTTTATCATGCAGCTGTCGAGATAGATAAGCAAAGAGAAATCCTTGAAGAAGGTTGCTTTCTGGCAGATTTGTTAAAAGCAGAGACTGAGCTTAATATGCTGCTCAAAAGCCCTGCGATTGCAGGTGAGCAAAAGAAATCTCTGCTGCGTGACATATTTGAAGGCAAGCTGGTGCCAGAGCTTGTGAATTTCTTGTGTATACTTATAGACAAGGGCAGGTTTAACCATTTTGCCAGAATAATGAGAGTATATGGCAGGCTTTATGATAACAGAGAAGGCTTAATCAAAGGAACTATATATTCTGTAGAGCCTCTTGACAGACAGAGACTTGATGAATTTGAAAAACAGACAGGAAAGCTTATGGGCGGCAAAGTGTTTCTCGAAAACAGGACAGATGCGTCTCTCATAGGCGGAGTTAAAATACTTGTAAACGGCAAAATAATAGATACAAGTATCAGAAGCAGATTGGATAAAATGGCTTCAGAAATCAGAGTATAAAGGAGGAGGTAAAATGAATTTACGTCCTGAAGAAATAAGTGCTGTTATTAAACAGCAGATTCTTAACTACAAAAATGCACTTGAGGTTTCTGATTTTGGAACAGTAATTCAGGTGGGTGACGGCATAGCCAGGGTATACGGACTCGAAAACTGTATGTCGGGAGAGCTTCTGGAATTTCCGGGAGAGGTCTACGGTATGGCTCTGAACCTTGAAGAGGATAATGTCGGAGCCGTAATTATGGGACCTGACACAGGCATCAAAGAAGGCGATATCGTCAAACCTACAGGCACAGTTGTAGAAGTTCCGGTAGGAGAAGAACTGATAGGCAGAGTTGTGAACCCTCTGGGACAGCCTATAGACGGCAAAGGAGATATCAAAGCAGAGGCTCACAGACCGGTTGAATACCCGGCACCTGGCGTATTGCAGAGAAAATCTGTAAACCAGCCGCTGCAGACAGGCATCAAGGCCATAGACTCGATGATACCTATAGGCAAAGGCCAGAGAGAGCTTATCATAGGCGACAGACAGACAGGCAAAACAGCCATTGCCATAGATACAATAATCAATCAGAAGGGCAAAGACGTAATCTGTATATATGTTGCAATAGGTCAAAAAAAATCAACAGTTGCACAGCTTGTTCAAAACCTTGAAAACAAAGGTGCAATGGATTATACCATTGTTGTATCGGCTACGGCCAGTGAAGTTGCACCGCTTCAATATATCGCACCGTATGCGGGATGTGCCATGGCAGAGCATTTTATGTACCAGGGCAGAGACGTCCTGATTATATATGATGATTTGTCAAAGCATGCAGTAGCATACCGTGCAATGTCGCTGTTGCTTAGAAGACCACCTGGAAGAGAAGCATACCCTGGAGATGTATTCTATCTTCACTCAAGGCTTCTTGAGAGAGCCGCAAGGCTTTCAGATGAGCTTGGCGGAGGCTCCATTACAGCCCTTCCGATTATAGAGACTCAGGCAGGTGACGTATCTGCATATATACCTACAAATGTAATATCAATTACAGACGGACAGATATTCCTTGAAACAGAGCTGTTCTTCTCAGGCCAGAGACCTGCGGTAAATGCGGGCATTTCGGTATCGCGAGTAGGCGGCAATGCGCAGATTAAAGCAATGAAGCAGGTTGCAAGTAAAATCAAGCTGGAGCTTGCGCAGTATACTGAGCTTGCAAGCTTTGCACAGTTTGGATCGGATGTTGACAAGGAAACCAAAGCAAGACTTGATCATGGCGCTGTCCTGATGGAAGTATTAAAGCAGGGACAATATTCGCCGGTAGAGGTTGAAGATCAGGTAATGATATTGTATGCTGCGATTAATTACTGCCTTGAGGATATATCGCATAATAGAATCAGAGATTTTGAAAAAGAGTTTGTTGAATTCATGGATACCCATTATCCTCAGGTCAAAAGAAGAATCAGAGAAAGCGGCAAGCTGGATGAGGAAACAGAAGAGTTCCTCAAGGATGCGATAGATGAATTCAAAAAAACATTTGACGATAAATAGTATGCAGTGAAAGGGGGAATGTCTGATGGGCGAAAATATGCAGGACATCAAAAGGCGTATTAAAAGCGTATCCAGCACAATGCAGATAACAAATGCGATGAAGCTTGTATCTGCGGCAAAGCTTCGAAAGGCCAGGGCCACTTTTGAAAAAACTACTGAATATTTTAACTTCATCACACATACCATTGAGGAAATATTCAACAACAGCAGTGAGGTTCCTCCTGAATATCTGGCAGGCAACAGGGAAGTAAAAACCACATGTTATATAGTAGTTACAAGCTGCAGAGGTCTTTGCGGCGGCTTTAACAATAACATAATTAAAGAAGCCGAGCAGGATTTTGAAGAGGATTGGGAAAAACCTGTGATTGTGGCTATAGGCACCAAGGGCAAGGAATATTTTGAAAAAAGAGGATATGAGATATACAAAGAATATCTGGCTCCTCCCGAGGATATATCATTCCTTGAGACCAGAGAAATTTCAAAACCTATCATAGATATGTATGATAGAGGAGAAATAGACGAGATAGTTCTGATCTATACAGGATTCAAAAATTCTATCGACCAGGAAGTCAAAAATGTTATACTGTTGCCGTTTGAAATAAAGCCTGACCCTGATGTGCTGATACATGACAAGGAGGTTGAATACGAACCATCAGTAGAAGCTGTTTTCAATTATCTTGTACCCAAATATGTTGAAATGATGATTTATGCGGCTGTAGTAGAGTCGGCGACATGTGAGCATGCTGCAAGAAGGCTTGCTATGGAAAACGCTACAGACAATGCTTCTGATATGCTTGGCAGCCTGTCACAGTACTATAACCGTGCACGGCAGGCGGAGATTACAGACGAGATAATCGAAATCGTTGCAGGTGCAGAAGCGCAGAAATAACAGGAGGGAATGTATTTTGAGCAAAGGAATAATACATCAGATTATAGGACCGGTTATAGATATCAAATTCGAGCCGGAACAGCTGCCTGATTTACTTAATGCAATTAATATTGAATATGAGGGCAGAACTATTGTTGCAGAGGTTGCGCAGCATATAGGAGATGATGTTGTAAGATGCGTTGCATTATCTTCTACAGACGGACTCAGGCGAGGCATGCAGGCAAGTGATACGGGAGGACCTATCAGTGTGCCCGTAGGACCTGAGGTTTTAGGCAGACTGTTCAATGTAATAGGTGAGACCATAGACGGTAAAGAGCCGGTGGTTACTGAAACCAGAAGTTCCATACACAAGCCCGCTCCAAGCTTTGAGGAGCAGGATACATCTGCACAGATATTTGAAACAGGCATCAAGGTAATCGACCTGATTGCGCCATATACCAAAGGCGGCAAGGTAGGACTGTTTGGCGGTGCAGGAGTAGGCAAAACAGTACTCATACAGGAGCTTATACACAATATAGCCAAAGAGCATGGTGGTATCTCTGTATTTGCCGGAGTAGGCGAGCGAACAAGAGAGGGCAACGACCTCTATTATGAAATGATAGATTCGGGAGTAATCGAAAAAACAGCCATGGTTTTCGGGCAGATGAATGAACCGCCCGGAGCGAGAATGAGAGTTGCACTTACAGGCCTTACTATGGCCGAATATTTCAGAGATGTAGAGGGACAGGACGTGCTTCTGTTCATAGACAATATATTCAGATTCACGCAGGCAGGCTCGGAGGTATCGGCACTTCTCGGAAGAGTTCCGTCGGCAGTTGGATATCAGCCGACGCTTGCTACAGAGATGGGCGCATTGCAGGAGAGAATTACATCAACCAAGAAAGGCTCCATCACATCGGTTCAGGCAGTATATGTGCCTGCCGATGACCTTACAGACCCCGCGCCTGCAACAACATTTGCACATCTTGATGCCACTACCGTACTTTCGAGAGCTATTACGGCACTGGGCATATACCCTGCCGTTGACCCACTGGATTCAACATCAAGAATAATGGATCCCCTTATACTTGGCGAAGAACATTACAACACAGCAAGGGGAGTCCAGGAGGTATTGCAAAGATACAAAGACCTGCAGGATATAATAGCGATTCTGGGCATGGACGAACTTTCTGAAGAAGACAAACTCGTAGTAAACAGGGCAAGAAAAATTCAGAGATTTCTTTCTCAGCCATTCAGCGTTGCTGAACAGTTTACGGGGACTCCGGGTAAATATATACCGCTCAAGGAGACTATCAGAGGCTTCAGAGAAATTCTTGACGGCAAGCATGATGAAATACCTGAACAACTGTTCCTGATGGCAGGCGGCATTGATGAAGTAGTAGAAAGGTACGAAAAGAGTCATGGCTAACAGCGTTAAACTTGAGGTAATAACACCATCAAAACTGTTTTACAGCGGTGAAGTTGACCTTGTAATTGTAACAACCCTGACAGGGGATGAGGGGTTTATGGCACACCACTCGTGGGCGACCAAGCTCCTTGATGTGGGTGAGCTGTGGATTCAGGAAAAAGGCAAGACCTATGATGAATTCAAAGTGGCAGCCGTATCAGGAGGATTCATAGATGTTAAAGACAGCATCGTTATCTTCACAGATGCTGCCGAATGGTCTGAGGATATTGATATGGAAAGAGCTCTCAGCAAAAAAGCCACAGTTGAGGACTGGATTAAAAGCAGAGCTGAATATGAGGATCCTGCCAATATCGAAAAAGCCAGAATAGAGCTTGCAAAGGAAATAAACAGAATGAAAGTTGCCGGAGGAGGCAAACGCAGGAAATAAACAAAGTGCCGATCATATGTGATAATATGCATTATGGTCGGTTTTTGGTATACAGGAAGGAGAGGACAGGTTTGAAGTTGTTTTTTACTATATTGATAATCCTGTTTGCAGCATACTGGATTATGGCATATTTGTTGTTTAGATATGCATGTGCAAGAAAAAAACGTCCCGATGATATGCATCCTGCAAAGGCGTACCCTGCTCTCAAAAAATATGAGGGACAGTTGCTTTCGGGAATTGCGTGGTTCCAATCAAAGGAGCCGGAGGTAATATCACTGACCTCATATGACGGACTCAGGCTTACAGCCTACTATATTGAGCACACGAACCCAAAGGGCACTATAATTCTTATGCATGGCTATGGCTCGCTTTACAGCCTTGATTTCGGATGTGTGTACGAATATTACTATAATCTGGGTTATTCTCTGCTGGCAGTAAACCAGAGAGCACATGGTGACAGTGAGGGCAGGTATATATACTTTGGCACAAGAGAACGATACGATTGTCAGCAATGGGCACGGTATATTGCCTCAAGAATATCTTCGGATCAGCCGATATTTCTTGATGGACTTTCAATGGGAAGCACAACTGTGCTGATGGCATCGGGGCTTGAGCTGCCTCCTAATGTCAGAGGCATAATTGCTGACTGCGGATTCACATCTGCCTGGGAGGAATTTGGTGAAGTGCTAAAACGTGCAAAGGTGCCTGCAAGACCGCTACTTGACAGTGTGAATTTCTGGTCAAAGATATGTATCGGATTTGATTTCAGAGAGTATTCGACTCTTGATGCCATGAAAGTTAACAGACTGCCGATACTGTTTGTTCACGGTGAGGCAGATACTTTTGTGCCGCCAAGATTTACATATGAAAATTACAGAGCCTGCAGAGCCGAGAAATATCTGGTGACAGTGCCGGAGGCTGGCCATGGCATGAGTTACCTGACAGACATGGCAAAATGCCGGAAAGCGATTGAAGAATTTCTGGACAAATATGGTGAAATAAAGTAAAATATAGAGAAACAAGGCAGGAGGTAATTAATGCAGGGTTCAGGCAAAAACAGACTCAAAATCACAGCCGCCATATTATACATCATATATATACTTGCAGCGATGTTTGCAGCAGCAACAGTTACAATGGTAGATACATTGCCAGGTAAATACATATGCGCAGGCTGCGGTGCTTTAGCTTTACTGAGTATAATCATAGCGTTGTTTTCTTTGGGCAGCAGGAAGAGAAAAGGCATCAGAATAACGGGAATTGTGCTCAGCATAATATTAGCAGCAGCATATATTACAGGTGGCATATATTTGCTTCAGGCAGGAAGCTTTTTCAAGCAGATAAGTGATAATGGCAAAGATATGATAGAATACTGTGTTGTTGTCAATACTGACAGTGATATGAAAAAGCCTGATGATTTGCAGGGCAAAGATGTATATATAACCAGCGAGCTTGACAGCATGTATATTGACGCGCAAAATCAGCTTGCAGACGAGCTTGAGGAGTCTGCCATATCCTTTGATTACGAATATTGCAAAGATACAAATAAGCTTATGAGTGGGATACTTGACAAAGCATACGATGCCATATTCCTATCAAAAGGTACAATGGATATTTATAGCGACAGCCATGCTGGATTTGAGGATACTACCGAAATCCTATACAGTGTGTATCTGGAAAAAGAAACAGCATCACAGGCAAAGTCAGTAGATGTTACCAAAGAGCCTTTTAATATCTATATTACAGGGCTTGATACCACAGGTACCATAGATGTACAGTCAAGGTCAGATGTTAATATGCTTGTGAGTGTTAATCCCAAAACAAAAAAGATTTTACTGACATCGATTCCAAGAGACTATTATGTATCGCTTCACACATATCAGCAGATGGACAAGCTGACTCATACAGGCATATATGGCGCAGAGGAGACGATAGCAACGGCAGAGGATCTTTTTGGCTGCGGTATCAATTACTATTATAAATGCAATTTCACTACGGTTACGAATCTTGTGGATGCGATAGGGGGAGTCGATGTGAATTCTGATTTCACATTTGTAACTCATGGCAGGCAAAATGAAGGTTACTATTTCACAGCAGGAGAAAACCATCTCAATGGTGCTTCGGCTCTTGCATTTGCAAGGGAGAGAAAATCTTTTTCAGACGGTGACAGGCAGCGCATCAAAAATCAGCAGATAGTACTTGAAGCTGTGCTTGACAAGGTTACATCAAGCACCACATTGCTCACAAAATACAGCTCGATACTGAATGGCCTTTCAGGATATATTGAAACAAATATGAGTGACACAGAAATCAAATCACTTGTGAAGATGCAGCTTGATGATATGGCTGAATGGGACATCAAAAAGATGAGCCTTGACGGTGAGGGCAGCACCCAGCCGTGCTATTCTGCAGGCAATGGCTATGCCTCCGTAATTTTGCAGGATGAGAAGAGCATCGAAGATGCAAAAGCGGAGGTAGCAAGGGTATTTGCAGGGATAGAGTAGAGTGCTTATGCAGGGATGTGTAAAGGTTATTTTTGCAAAAAACAATGTGGCGTATGCATATAACCGTAAGATTACAATTTGAAAATGGAGATAACAGCAAGGCATATACTTTGGCAGGTATATGCCTTTTGCTGAGTTGTGGAATTTATTAACCCTCGGCCTGCTCTGCTCTATCATAGAATACGCTCTTGCTGGCAGTCGCAAGAGGAATACCATAACAGACTCTCACGTTTTTAGGCATGAACCCAAATCTGACAGCAGCCTTTCCAGCTGAGAATAAAACACGGTTGTCAATTCTGTTGTCTGCGGCAACCGATACGGCAGAACCTACAGCTATACCAAGGTCTGTAACATTAAATGCACAGTTTGCGCCTGCCTTCGCCATTTCGGCACAGCTTTTGAATCCGCAATAGCTGCAGCCTTCAAGACCTATAGGTGAATTCTTGACGCCTATCAGTAGTATGCAGTGTGAGACATCTACATTCTCAGCATCCCTTTTAAAAAAATCCTGCCCAGGTTCTTCACCTATTCCTCTCATAGCATCTGACAGCCTATCCTTGTCAGCTCCGTCAAGAATCAGAACTTCGACGTTGTCCACTCCGCAACCTTTGGGAGCCGTTTTGGCTGCCGCAGCCATAAGCTTTGCCACCGTCATAGCTGCTTCTTTTTCAACATCTGTACCAATGTATATCATAATTTCCTCCTTTGTATGCAAATTGCTTAGATAAATTATATATCATCCGCTTGATAATGGCAAAATATATTATATAATTATAGAGCAGAACGGGCGGAGGTATATATGAAAAGTGATAAGATTTATGTTACAGGCTTTATAGGAAGCCGCAGGAAACAGCTCGCACAGGAGCTAGCAGATAAATATGGCTATGAATATATTGATATTGACAAGAGGATAGAGGCATTTGACGGCAGAAGCATCAAAAGAATATGCATGATGGAAGGTGAACACAGCTATAGAAACAAGGAATATGAAATCCTCAAAAACCTTGAATCAGAAACAGGATTTGTTGCCGCCTGCAGTGATGGCATAGCACTTGATGATATGTGTGCTGATATATTAAAACGTAGCACAGTATATATAGCAGATGAGGAGCTTGACGTTGAAAACCTATGGGAGCAGGCACTTTCAGACGAGGAAATACCGTATGCATTTCTTATGGAGAAGGATTATGGCAGATTCTGTAGCCTGTATGAAATGCGAAAAAATATATATCAGAACATTAGGGAGGAAAATAAGATGAAAGAACCTGTAGTTATAATAATGGCGGCCGGCATGGGTTCAAGATATGGCGGCCTCAAACAGATGGACAAAATCACGAAGCAAGGAGAAATTATTCTCGACTTTTCACTTTATGACGCATATATGGCAGGCTTCAAAAAAGCCGTTATAGTTATCAAAGAAGAAATGCAGGAGGATTTTGAACAGCTTATCAAAGGGAGAGCAGACAAATATATGGATATAGAGTATGTTTATCAGAGTCTTGATGATATACCAGAGGAATATGAAGTTCCCGATGGCAGAATAAAACCATGGGGGACAGGTCATGCAGTGCTTGCTGCAAGAGAGGTAGTTGATGGACCCTTTGCTGTAATTAATGCAGATGACTTTTATGGTGCAGCTGCATTTCTCAGCATTTATGAATTCCTGGAGCAGGCCGGTAATGATTACTGTATGGTAGCATATAGTGTTGAAAATACTCTGTCCGAAAGCGGTTATGTTTCAAGAGGTCTATGTGAGGTCGATGAGGCAGGCTTCCTTGCAGATATCAATGAGAGAACTAAAATTATGTGGCATGGAGAGAATATTGCTTATGAAGATGAAGGTAAGGTAATCAACGTAAACAGAGGGACTCCGGTGTCTATGAATTTCTGGGGATTTACAGCAGATTTTATGAAGCAGCTTGAGAACAGATTTCCTGAGTTCCTGGAACAGACTTTAAAAAAAAATCCTGAAAAAGGTGAGTATTTTCTGCCGGAAGTAGTGGATCAGGTAATATCAGAGGAAATTGCCCGGGTAAAGGTCTTAACATCGTCTGATAAATGGTATGGTGTAACATACAAAGAGGACAAGGATGGCGTAACGGATGCGCTGCAGTCGATGAAGGACAAGGGACTTTATCCCGAGAAGCTGTGGAAATAGAGGCAGAGCTAAATCTCGCAAGGGTTTGGATTTGCTGTTATCTGGATGACAATCTATATTCTAATTCGAAGGAAGGAGGCTCTTCCCGGATGAAGCAGGCAATCAGTAGCCTGCAAACAAAAATAAGAATGTGAGTTTTCCGATATTTTTATATGCCATAATTCCTACATTCTTATGTTAACATTTACATCTGCCTCTGTGTGAGGCCTCACATTCTTAATCTTCAGTACAAAGAGCTCTGGATAGATTTTTATACTTCAGCTTGTAATATGAGACTTTCTTTTCTTTTGTCTCTACAATCAGGTTATAAGGACGAAGGTTGTTCAGCTTGGTGTTAAGTGTGGTATTGCTTTTGATTTTCAGTTCTTGCAGCAGCTGTTTTTTGGAGACACCGCCATTTGCAAAAAGCGTGCTTATTAACAGAACGCAGCATAGTGATTCTGTGGTTTTGTCCCATTTGTCCCTATTTGAAAGTGCTATAATCTGACGAAGTTCTTTCTCATATAAATCAAGTCTCTTGGTAAGTGCATACAGGAGATTTTCTTCAGCTTTCAAAATGATGCCGAGAAACATTATCACGAAAGGAGTAATATCTCCTTTGTTTATCGGATCATTGCATAGCTTGAACATTTTGTAATAGTCACTGAGATTGTCCTGAATGGTATAGGATAATCTGCATCCGATAAGAGAATCCAGATCCTTCGATAAATAGTAACTGCTTATGAATCGCGACAGGCGTCCGTTACCATCATAAAAGGGATGGATGTATCCGAATAAATAGTGAAAAACTGCAGTTCTGATTAGAATATCAATATCATTGTTGCTTATGATATCAAGGTTCTTTTGCATATATGTGATTATCTTTTCTTCAGGATAAACTCCGGTATGTATTACTTTCTGGGCAGCATTTCTTACATCAACTGTATCTTTTCTGAAAATCTCACCGTCAGGTGCATTGTCAGCATCATTTTCAAGGACTTCGTTCAGAACAAGTTTATCATACAAAGTGCGGATGTCTGTGCATGTCCGTAAATCAATATTTCTCTCCCCCAGCAGAATGTACTGATTTACAAGCCCATGAAACCTTTTTCCATGATGATTGCTTTTGTTGAGAGACTCGATAACATCCTTTATTTCTCTGCGTGTACTGTGTACTCCTTCGATGTTATTTGTTATTATAATCTCATCAATCAGACTCTCCATGCGAAACCAGCTGATCGCTTGCTGTGGCAGTCTGGTTTTGAGCAGGGCAACACTTTTGTCTGTTCTCAAGATGTCACAGGAAAGAGAATACAGCTCATTGCACTGCAAACAAAAGGCTTCATTGCCTGCTATTGAGATGCCAGTTTTAATTGCATCTTTGGAATCAAATCTGCTTTCATATAAAGCATGGTATTCTTCTTTGCTTTTATAGTATGTTTTATACAGAGGTTCATATTTCATTTTACATAACGCTCCTCATGCAAATTTGTTCTGAATCGAACAATTTGATTGTGTTCCTTAATGATAACAGTAAATATGATCAAATACAATCAATTTTTAATTGTATTTGAATTTATGCGACGATTTGCAATCAATTATTGAGAAAGCCTTGAACATGATACGAATTCGAAATATTATCGTTTCTTTGTATGTAAAAAGCCTCAGCGTTATTGCCGAGGCAGGTAGTATCTGTCTATAAGGGGGACGGTTTGGTACAAATAACGCCCACATTTTCTGCGAGAGTTATCGTTGAAATATTATCCCATACGTTAAGGCATACGTCAATTAGGAAGTCAACAGTATCCCGATATATTGCTACTATGGCCTTGAATATATGATTATATTCCTTGATTTTGACACTGTATGTTGAGAAAATCTTCATACCGGGAGACATCCTTTCGTGGTTATTTGACCTTTTGATTATCGATATATACTTTTACCTGCTCAAGAGTCCTGTCGCTTACGGTATTGCCCTTAACGCGAAATAATCAAATTCTATGTATCTATTGTCAAATACGTACATAAATTGCTTTCCAACTAAATTGATACGATATAAATTAGCAGCCTTGGATATTTCTTTTACTAATACTTTTCTATCTTGTTGTTTCTTCATTATTCCATTGGATTTTATATATTTATTAAAAAAGCACTGGACAACATCATGTCATCCAGCGCCTGCTGTTCAGTTTAGCGGTTTTCTGCTGGCTGTCAGCCGCAATACCCTTTCGAGCATCTAAGAGCCTCAGTAATTACCCTGCCTGAGCGCAGTACAGCTTTTTCATCAATATGTATTTCAGCAAAGGCCATTGCAATGAAGCAGAGGTCTTTGCCTGCAATACTGTAAAAGTAATTCTATTGCCTGATAAAATGTTTGAAATAATACTCCTCCTCGAAATGATGCCTATCCAGAATTAGGGCATCATCTATAATCTGATAGAACTGGGTTGCATCTTTCATGGACCATGGCCCGTTTTTACAATGAGTTATGTCAATCAGTTCCGAAACAGAAGCTGATTCATATTTTTTCAAGGTGGCATCAATTGATTTAACACGCTCTGCTGTTCCATCTATTAACAGTCTGCTTTTTACAACTCTTTCATCCTCAAAACTTAGGATGTCTTTACGTCCGAAAAATTCATAATAAACAGTTTCCAATACAGGGCCGTATCTGAATGCAAAAACTTTGTCACGGCACATTGGCTGATCATATTTGCAAAGGTAGTCTGCATAGCACAGGTATGTTAATTTTTCCAGTTCTAAATGCGTGCAGGGACGCTTTGATAAAATGTACTTTGCAATATCAAGACCTGTTATATCCATATCCTGTTTCATAATAAAAATGAATTCTTCCAAGGACTCTAACAG
>CAVAON010000035.1:0-21190 GCA_963590215.1 Anaerovoracaceae bacterium
TGACTATAGTGATAATATAAAAGGAGAATAGAATTTATGAGCGAAGGAGTTAAATACAGCCAGATATATCTTGTAAATATAATTGTGGAAAACGACTGGGGATATCATCTTGAATCCTTGTGGTATGGTTCTGATTCAAAGAACCTTGCTCTTATGATTATGGATGTTATGAAATCATGGTATGAGCCTAACAGGGAAGTGCTGGGACAAGGTATCAGAGCTTTTCACGAAAAGCTTGAAAGGGCAACTGATGAGGGAAATCCGGTACATGTTACTTTTAGAGAACTTACAGGTGAAATGTTTCACGAAAATGGTCTTAAAATGACAATAGATATTACTAACAGTATTGATGAAATGTATGCTTTTGTCTTTAATGAATCATTTGAAATCTTTGCAGTAAATGGCGAAAAGCCTGATGATTTTAACAGCGTGGCACAGTATATAGATTATATTGAAAATGTATGCAAAGCTGATGAACCGATAGTGCATGCATTGAAGTCAAAAAATGAAAACGATATTGCAGCTGCAATACATATGATAGATATTAAATATGAATATTCCAGGAGGCACTATGTGCCTCAAAAACCCAGGGAATAAGGTGTTTGGGGACATTGTAGTTATCAGATAATAATACAAAGTTGCTGTGTTTTTTGTACTGATTTTTTACAAAAGTTAATGGTATGTTTTGTTATGTTTTTTCGTCTTAAAATTAGATAAAATATTAACAAACCCATTGACAGCAAGGATTCAAAATAGTATTATTTATGTATAGAAAAAAGGTTGTGGATTGAATTGCACAACAGTTAAAATTTAGGAGGATTTAAAATGGCTAAGATTAAGACAGTTTTAGAATGCATCATGGAGAGAGAAAACAACCCTAAGATGATCGGTTCATATGTAAGCTTAAAGACAAGAATGTCAGCTGGCGATGCTCACTATGCTGGTGAACTCGTAGAAGGCGCACATATCGTAACTGCATGGGGAGACGTTGGAACTGAACTTGCTATCAGACTTCACGGTGACGAATCATTATTCGTAGGATATTCAGAAGTTAGATACACTGCTCCAGTATACGCAGGCGACTGGATGGAATATGGCGGATACATTGAAAAGGTTGGCAACACTTCATTTACTTGCAAATTCTTTGCTTACAAATGGATGAAGGATTCAAAAGATGCTGACGGTAACGTAGTTAACGGATCAGGCGCAGAAATGGTTAACCCACCTGAACTTTGCGCATATGGTACTGGTACTCTTATGGTTAAGAAAGAATTACAGAGACCTGACTTTGCAGACCCTGATTTCGTAGCTGACGCTGCAGCATACAGAAAAGCAAACGCTTAATTATATATCGTTAATAATTATTCTAATAAAAGACATTGCCTGCTTAGGCAATGTCTTTTGTCATCTCATCGAGCACATGTTTTGTAATGTTGCTCACATTTATTATTCCTATCATGGCTCCATCCTTTAGAACGGGGGCTTTTTTGATATGCTTTTTACTGAGTTTGCTGCAGACTTCTGAAATATCGTCATCTGAATTTACAGTTATTATTGTTTTCTTTGAGATGGCTTTTACTTTTGTTTGAACGAGTTCTCTGAGTTTGCTGTCAAAGTCGATAGTTACAAAAGAGTAGATGTTCATGAAGGAAGGATAACTGTCAGACAGGAATCTTACAACATCTCCATCCGATATGAAACCTGTAAGCCTGCCGTTGTCATCTGTAACAGGCACGCCACTCACCTTCTTTTCAGTTATGAGTTTTAAAGCGTCAATTAAGGTTGCGTTCTCATTTATTGTATATACATCTGTTTTCATTATTTCAAGTAATGGGCTTCGTGTTGCATTGTCTTTGCTATCATCGCTTAATAAGGAGGAAACAGGGCGGTTCAGTCTTTTGTAGAAAAAGTTCACGACAAGGCCTGTAGTAAGTGCTGAAATCACGGTTCCTTCTCTGGTGCCTATAACTTTAAAGCCAAAGAATGTGAGAGAAAGTGCTACTGCAGCTATTACATAACACATATCAAGAACTATCTTTGTTCTACCAAAATTTTTGTGATATTTATCAGAGATGGCTTTGACAATAGCTTCACCAGAGTTCATAATAACATTTGCTGTTACAGAAAGTGATATACCAAAACCCAAAACTATTGTACCGGCAGCCACGAGCGCTATTTTGACAGGATATGCTGGTACTGGTATAAATGAAACGGACCACATCCCAAAATCTACGAATATACCAAAGATCACTGAAAGAGGAATCTGCAGCAACTGAACCGGTTTAAAATCCTTTCGCAGTATTATAACCTGGCCTAAAATCAGTATACAGTTCCACATTATAAGGAGGGTCCCAAATGATAATGCGGGAATTATATAGCTTGTAACATTTGCAATAGAGGATATAGGCGATACGCCAAGTTCAGCATGCCTTGTCAGGGCAATGCCCTCTGAGGAAATGAACAGAGATATTATAAACAGCATATAGCGTTTAATTGTTTCTTTTGATGTCACTATAACCCTTCTTTCATATTTGTATATATTCTATCAAGATAATCGTTCAGAAGCTTTTTTTCTTCTGCTTTGAAGCCGTTTAAGGCTTTGTATTCTATTGCTGCAAATTCCTGCCTTATTATTTCACATAAGGTTTTACCTTTGGGCGTCAGATATATCTGGTATGACCTGCGGTTGCTGTCATTTGTTTTTCGTTCTACAAGCTTTTCCTTTTCCATACCATTTAGAATGGATGTAAGTGTAGCAGGTTCAATGCAGCAGCCTGCAGCTATATCCTTTTGGACAGTACCGTCATGTTCAGCTAAATAATCGAGAATTTTAGGTTGTCCCGAAGTAAGCCCTATACGTTTTACAGATGTAAAAATAGCCTTATGAAAAAGGCTGTGGTCGGCCATCAGATAATAATGAAGTGTGTTCATCAGACTCTCCTTTGTTAGAAATCTAATAGTTAAAAAGCTAACTATATATTAACACAGCGCATATGAAATAGCAATATTATTTTTGGATTTCAAAAATAAACGCAAAATAGTTGCAAAATATAAAAAGATCAATTCTACTGAATATCGGGTGATTGTATAACAGGCTGCATAAATTTGTTGCCTGTTATGCATATTTTCTCAGAAGTTGTCCACAGTTCATAAAGCCATTGTTTTCAACATTGCCACACTTTTCCCACAGAAATTTAAAAATTGTATACGATTTTATCCAACGATGCCTGTGAACAGTGGGGATGAATATTAACGTTGAAATTCAGCCATTATCTCAAATATATTTTTTTGTCAATATAAAGTTATCCACAGATTTCAAAAGTTATTTTATTCATTGATACAGATATCCAGTATTCTCCTCATTTCAATCTTTTTCTCATTTTCGCTCCACTAACACCATGAGTGTGGTATAATGTGTATCACAGCGACGGAGGAGCTGATGAAACACACATGCCTCTCAGGACGTGATGGTATAATGTGTATCACAGCGACGGACTGACAAGGCAGCAGTAAATTTTTATTGTGAGGAATATATGTTTAAGAGTATAGATACAGAGTATGGAAGTATAGGAATAAGCAGAAACATCATAAGTCAGATGGTTACAGATGCTGTTGATATTTATTCAGGCAAAGCATGGCTTGGGAATGCCAAAGGTATATTTAGTTTATTTTCAAATGATGAAAACAGTAATATAGATATAGTTTGGGATGAAGAGGGGATTCATATTAGTATTTTTCTCATAATCAAATTTGGGACAAGTATAAGCAAAGTTACCAATGGCATAATAGATTATATAGAAAAAAATATTGAGGAAACATTTGGCGACATTTCTCATAAAATCAGGATTATTGTTACAGGTGTAGAATCAAAACAGCAGGTAATTAAGAGAAATATTGAGGTTGTTAGATAAATGACAGGAAACGATAAAATTACTGTACTTAAAGGGATAGGCCAAAAAAAAGAAGCTTCTCTTGGCCGTATGGGAATAACTACTGTATCAGATATGTATATGTTTTTTCCAAGGACTTACCAGGACAGAAGAACTGTCAGTAGAATCTGTGATGCGGCGGATGAACAGACTGTATTAATCAGTGCAACTGTGACCAGGATTTCTGACAACAGGTATGGAAGGAAACATACTATTCACATTACAGCAGATGATGGCAGTGCCGTGATGAGTGTGCTTTTTTTTAATGCGCCATTTATTGCAAAGTCAATAAAAGTTGGAACAAGGTATGAGTTCTATGGCAGGATATATGTCGATAAAGGCAGATACAAAATGCTTCATCCAGAGATAAACAAGGTGGGTGAAAATACACTGCGGGGGATTATACCTGTATATCCACTGACAAAAGGTATATCCCAAAGCGAAATGCGTAAATGGCAGGGAGTTATAGCTGAGGCAATAGAGGATATACCTGATTATCTGCCTGAAACAATAAAATTGCGAAATAATCTGTGCAGCCTTGAATATGCCCTGAAAAACATACATTCGCCCAAAAGCAAGCAAAAGCTTCTTGAAGCAAAATATCGACTTGTGTTTGATGAATTTTTTGTAATGCAGACCGCCTTGATGGCATTGCGCAGCAGGGGAATTACAGACAAGAATGGTATTGCTTTTTCAAAGGAGATAGATATCAGTAAATACATAGGAGCTATGCCATATGAGCTTACATCGGCACAGCAGAGAGTGATATCTGAAATAATCTCAGATATGGAATCAGGCAGAGTTATGAACAGACTCCTGCAGGGTGATGTAGGCTCTGGAAAAACAGCTGTCGCAGAAGTTGCATTGTTTAAAGCTGTGAAATCAGGTTATCAGGGAGTATTGATGGCTCCAACGGAGATACTTGCAAGGCAGCATTATGCGGGATTTCAAAAGAGCTTTGAACCATATGGAATAAGAGTTGATTTCCTTGGAGGAAAAGTTAAAGCATCTGAAAGAAAACAGATATTAAATCGCCTTTCGGAGGGGGAGACAGATATATTGATAGGAACTCATGCCGTGATACAGCCTGATGTTGTATTTAGTAACCTGGGTCTTGTCATAACTGATGAGCAGCACAGGTTTGGTGTGAATCAGCGCAGCCTGCTGACGAAAAAAGGTGAAAAACCGGACCGGCTGGTAATGACAGCTACTCCAATACCAAGAACGCTTGCAGCTGTAATATATGGAGACCTGGACATCTCCGTTATAGATGAGCTGCCGGCAGGACGCAAAGCTGTGATTACTAAAGCTGTAACGGGAAGAGGCAGGAATGATGTCTATGATTTTGTAAATGAGCAGTTAAAATCCGGCAGGCAGGGATATATTGTCACACCCCTTATTGATGAGTCGGAGGCCTTAGATGTGAAATCGGCTGTGGAGGTGTTTGAAGAAATAAGTGAGCGTTTTGATGAGTACAGGGTTGAACTGCTTCATGGTGAGATGAAGCAATCAGAAAAAGACGCGGTCATGGAAAAATTCTATAATGGACAGGCTGACCTGCTTGTTTCAACTGTCGTGATAGAGGTGGGAATAAATGTTCCCAATGCAGCTGTTATGGTTATAGAAAACTCTGAGAGATTCGGGCTTGCTCAGCTTCACCAGTTGAGAGGCAGGGTAGGCAGAGGTAAGCATCAGTCATATTGTTATCTCATCAATGAGGGGAAATCTGAGATTGCAGCGCAGAGGGCAGAAATTATGGAAACCTCTAATGACGGCTTTTATATTGCCGAAAAAGACCTGGAGCTTAGAGGTCCGGGAGAAATATTTGGAGTCAGACAACATGGCATTCCAGAACTTAAAATAGGTGATATAGGCAGGCATTTTAAGGTTATGGAAATTGCAGGGAAAGAAGCAAAAAAGCTTTTGGCTGATGATCCTTTGCTTGAAAAGAGTGGGAACAGGGAGCTGAAAGAAAAGATAAAAAGCTGTTTTGGTGAAAAATTCATTTTGGAAATATAGCTGAAGGAGAAGGGAAAATTTTATGAGAATTATAGCAGGAGAATACAAAGGAAGAAGAATTACAACCCCTGAGGATACAAGTGTCAGACCGACAACGGGTAAGGTAAAAGAAGCAATCTTTGCAATGCTTATGAATGATATATATGATGCGGTTACGGTGGATTTGTTTGCAGGTACGGGCAATCTGGGTCTTGAGGCACTGTCAAGAGGAGCGCGCAAATGCTATTTTGGTGACAACTCAAGAGACAGTTTAAGGCTTATCAAAGAGAATATTGCTCATTGCAAGGCGGAGGATAAATCTGTAGTCATTGCTGGCAGCTATGAAAAGGTGCTTGATAGAATAAAAGAAAAAGCAGATATAGTTTTACTGGATCCTCCCTACAAAGAGGGGCTTATGCTCAAATGTCTGCGCCGCATAGACGAATTTGATATTCTTGCAGACGATGGGGTTATTGTTGCAGAACATGGAGGCTACGAGGATATGCCAGAGTCAATAGGAGATATCGTTAAAGTTAAGGAAAAACGCTATGGGACTATTAATGTAACTATATACAGAAAAGAAAGCAAAGAATTATAACTGGCGTTTGGCGAATGATGTTTTTGAGCTTAACTTATTGAAATTCCGATAAATAACTGGTAAAATGGCATTAATAATTTACGGAGGTATGGCATATGCCCAAAAAGGCTTTGTATGCAGGCTCCTTTGATCCTGTCACCATGGGACATCTTGACATAATCAGAAGAGCGGCTAAACTTTGCGATGAGCTTGTAGTAGGAGTAATCAAAAATCCTCAAAAGTCATCAATGTTTACTGAGGATGAAAGAATCGAAATGATTAAGGCATCAACATCTGATATACCTAATATTAAAGTGGACGCTTTCTCAGGTCTTCTTGCTGATTACGTTAATTGCAATAACTTTGATATCGTTATCAGAGGACTTAGAGGAACTACGGATTTTGACAGCGAAATTCAAATGGCACAGTTGCATTCAATACTTTATAACGATAAGGTGGAGACTATATTTCTAATGACTTCGCCGGAATGTTCATTTATCAGTTCAAGTATGGTAAAAGAAGTATATTTGTTGGGTGGCAATGTGGACAGGCTTGTTTCAGAGAATGTTTTAAAGCTTATGAACGATAAGTTCAGCAAATGAGAGGAGAAATAGTATGAAAGTTTTAGAGTTGCTTGAAGAGATTGAAGAAATCGTTGATACTGCTTCAGGGTTTCCTCTTACAGGGAAGATTATGATAGATGCAGATGAGCTTCTTGAAATAGTTAAAGAAATAAGGACTGAACTTCCTGAAGAAATTCAGCAGGCACAGTGGATTAAAGGTGAACAGCGGAGAATTCTTGCCGAAGCTAAGGATGAATATGAGTCAGTTATACGAGATGCCAGAAGACAGGCAGAAGCACTCATAGATAATAACGATATTACTATTAAAGCCAAAATCAAGGCTGAGGAGATTATGAACCTTGCTGAAGAGAAGGCAAAACAACTGAAAATAGGAACTTATGAATATATGGACAGCATTCTGTTTGATTTCCAGGAAAAGATGGAAGCATTAAACGGAACATATTTTGCAGATATGTTCAATAGCCTTGAAAATACATTTAGCGGCATCAATGAAACGCTTCAGTCCAATAGAGATGAAATCAAGCAGATGGCTTTTGAAATCCATGAGGATGCAGATACTGGCAAAGAAGAATATTAAGAGACTTATACCCATACTGATAAGTTCAAGGTATGGGTATTGTATTTTCAAAAGGTTTTTATGAAGATTCTAGGGATAATATGCGAATACAATCCATTTCATAATGGACACAAATATCATATAGAAAAGTCAAAGGAACTGACAGGTGCAGATGCTGTTATAGCTGTAATGAGCGGCAGCTTTGTTCAAAGAGGTGAGCCTGCTTTTGCAGATAAATGGCTGCGAGCACAGACAGCAGTAATGAGCGGAGCAGACCTTGTGATTGAAAATCCTTTTATCTATGCATGTAATAGTGCACAGATTTTTGCAGACGGCGCTGTTAACATATTAGACGGGCTGGGCTGTGTCGATTTTTTGTCATTTGGAAGTGAAGCTGGCAGTCTGGATGTTCTTTCGAAATTTGCATTCGAGACTTGTGAATTCAAAGACAGGCTACACAAAGCTCTGGAACAGGGAATGACATATCCTGAAGCGGTTTCGCTTGCATATGATGATAATGAGGGCATTATGACAGGGCCTAACAACATACTTGCAATAGAATATATCAGGGCGCTGTGCAGGATTTCATCTGGGATAACACCTGTTACAGTTAAAAGAAGTGATAAAGGATATCATTCAGACAAAACAGAAGGCATATTTGCAAGTGCATCAAAAATCAGAAACATGGCTGCAAGAGGAGAGAACTTCTCTAAGTTTGTTCCATATGCATACAAGGGATATATGGGAGGACTTGACTATTTCAGCGTAATGAGCCATATTATATCATTGTCATCAGAGACGCTTGACATGCTGCCGTCGGCAGGTGAGGGGCTTGGCAACAGAATAAAAAACCAGCTAAGAAAATCAGGTTCAGTGAACTCACTTATTGACAATATACGAGGCAGCAGATATACAAGGTCAAGAATATCGAGGATATTGTGCCAGATGCTTGCGGGCTGTAACGGTATGCCTGAAAGAAAATACTATGCCAGAATACTTGGCTTTAACAGTACGGGTGCAGACGTGCTTAGATATATAAAAAAAAGCGGCTGCTCATCAATACCTGTAATAACCAATATCAATAGAGAGAACATATCGGAAATAGAAGAGGTGCTCAAATATGACATAGCATCTTCAGATGTATATAATATGCTTACAGGACGTGATATGTATGAGTACTCCGATTACGTCAAAAAACCCTTTGTCATGACCTAACCCCATTTCAGAAGGAAATGGCTGGTAGGTAGCAGTAGACTCTTACAATAGCGTGAGTAGAGTCTTTGCATGAGGCCTGTCACAATTTGCGTATGCAAATTGGACTAGGGCTTCAAGATACAGAAATTGCCGAGCTTTAGCAGAGAGTTCTTACAACAAATGGGAGAAGAACTTTTGCATGAGACCTACTAAGGCTCATGCTTCGCCAAGTTAGGGCTTCAAGCGAGAACGCAATTTTTCAGTTCATGACCTAACCCCATTTCAGAAGGAAATGGAGCAAACATAATGGAAAAATGTTATTGGTGCAGAGCTAGAGCATGCAAAAATGTGGTAAAAACAAAATCACCCTCCGGCAATCCGAAGGGTGTGATTTTCGTGTCTATTAGATTTCTGAAGCAACAACTTCCTTGCCATCGTAGTAATTGCAATTAGGACAAACTCTGTGCGGAAGCTTAGGTTCATGACACTGTGGGCAAATCGATAAACCTGGAGCGGTTTTCTTCATATTTGCAGATCTTCTGCTGTTTCTTTTTGCCTTTGATGTTTTCCTTTTTGGTACTGCCATTGCTACACCTCCTTTTGCTTATTAGTTTGTATATTCAAATTTGTTTAATTTGCAACGTTAATATTATAACTTTGAAGTTGAGACTTGTCAATACAAAGATTGAAATAGACAAAAATATATTGTGCGAAATATTTTTGCATAGGGGTGTGTGCAAAAAACAAAGCCCTCTTGTATCCGATATTATTGAAAAAGCAGGCGAAAATGATATAATAGATGAAGTAAATTTTTGATAAGATTAAAGAAAGCTTAATTTTGGAGGCAACTATGGAAAAAAGTTTTATTCCTTTGCTTTTTGCAGGAGATATTAATGTATACAGCGTAGCAAGGGCTTTTCATGAAGAATACAGAATCAAACCTTATGTATATGGTAAATTCATGTCAGGACCTTGTATTGACACAAAAATAATGCATTATACAGCAAATCCTGAGGCTGACTGCCAGGATACATTTTTGCAGCTTGTTACAGAGTTTGCACATAAACATAGTGATACGACAGTACTGCTTATTGGCTGCGGTGACAGCTATGTTCAGCTTATGGCCGAAAACAAACAGTATTTTCCGGATAATGTCATAGCACCATACATAGATGCAGATCTCATGAATGACCTTATCAACAAGGAAAAATTCTATGCAAGATGTGAAAAAATAGGGGTTGATTATCCAGATACATTTGTTCACCGCAAAGAGCGGGGATACGATTTCAAGCTGCCCTTTGAAGGACCTTTTATCATCAAACCGTCAAATGGGATTGAATACTGGAGGCATCCGTTTGCAACCCAAAAAAAAGTCTACAAAGTGGATACAAGAGATGAACTTGAACAGGTTCTTCATGATATATATGATGCCGGATATGATGACTCTGTTATAATTCAGAATTTTATACCCGGAGATGACACATATATGAGAGTCCTTACGAATTATTCCGACAAAAATGGCAAGGTTAAAATGATGTGTCTTGGTCATGTCCTGCTTGAAGAGCATACACCTCATGGCATAGGCAATCACGCCGTTATAATCACGGAGCACAATGAAAAGCTCGAACAATCATTTAAAAATCTGTTAGAGGATATAGGGTATGTAGGATTCTCAAACTTTGACATCAAATATGATCAGAGAGATGGCAAATACAAAGTATTTGAGATAAATACAAGACAGGGCAGAAGCAATTTTTATGTTACAGGCGCAGGAGCAAATATAGTCAAATATCTGGTAGAGGACTATGTTTATGACAGACCTTTGGAGTTTACAGCTGTTGACAATGAAAATCTGTGGATGGTAGTACCCAAAAAAGTAGCATTTAATTATATCAGACCTGAGGAATACAGAATCAGGATGAAAAACCTGATCAAAGAAGGCAAATGTGTGAATCCACTTTTCTACAAAGAAGATAATGGCTTTGCGAGGAAACTCAGACTGTTCAAGTCAATGGCCGGACATTACTATAAATTTAAAAAATATTTAGGTAAATAAGGAGAGCTTGAAATGAGGGATAAGGTTTTAGGAGTTATCGGAGGAATGGGTCCTCTTGCGACAGATGTTTTCTACAAGTATGTTATCGAAAACACTAAGGCAGAGTGCGATCAGGACCACATAGATATGGTTATATTAAGCCATGCATCTATGATTGACAGAACAAAGGCAATCTTTGAGGGTGAGCTTGACGTGCTGTTTTCTGAACTCAAAAATGATCTGGGAATACTTGAGCGTGCAGGAGCGGAATATGCCATAATTCCATGCAATACCTGTCATGTGCTTCTCGATCAGATTAAACAGCTGAGTCATATCGAGATAATAAATATGATTGAAGAAACAGCTAAAGCGGTATATGAGCAGTTTGGCAAGAATACCAGAGTCGGAATAATGGCTACAGACGGCACCATAAAAATGAGAATGTATCACGATGCAATACTTAAATACGATATGGTGCCTGTAGAGCTTTCGGATGAAATGCAAAAACTCAACATGGACATAATATATAACGGTGTCAAAAGCGGTAATAAAATTGACATAGATGGATTTCACAAAATAGAGGCAGAGCTTATCAAAAGAAAATGCAGCTGTGCAATATTAGGATGCACAGAGCTTTCAGTTGTAAAAGATCAGCACAGTCTTTCTGATTTCTTCGTAGACCCTATGGAGATTGTGGCCAGAAAGGTTATTCCTTTGTGTGGAGGTAAATTAAAATGACAACAAAGCTGCACAGCGTTTCAGAATATATAGAGCTGTTAAAAAAGCATGGCCTGCTGGTATCAGCTTCGGGCGATACAGAAGCTATGATCGGGCATATATCATACAATTCTAAGGACATTAAAAACAATACACTTTTTATATGCAAGGGTGCGCATTTTTCAGAAAAATATCTGCATGATGCTGTTAAAAAAGGCAGCATTGCATACATAAGTGAAGAAGAATACGAACTTCCTGAAAATCTGGATACAGTAGTGATTATAGTAAGTGATATAAGGCTTGCTATGGGATATGTAGCAAACCTGTTTTACAATAACGTATGGAACAGATTACATCTTACAGGTATCACAGGGACTAAAGGTAAATCAAGCACAGCATATTTTGTAAAATATATACTTGATGATTACCTCAGTGCCTGCGGCAAGCCGACAAGCGCTATTATTTCAGGAATTGATAATTATGACGGTATCATAAACGAGGAATCGCATCTGACAACCCCCGAAACCTTTGAGCTTCACAAACATTTTTCAAATGCAGTAAGCAGTGATATAGAATATCTCACCATGGAGGTGTCAAGTCAGGCACTTAAGTATGGCAGAACTCTTGGTATAGAATATGAGATTGGATGTTTTCTCAATATAGGTGAGGATCATATAAGTGGCATAGAACATCCGGATTTTGATGATTATTTTAATTCAAAGCTCAAGCTGTTTTCACAATGCCATACAGCAGTAGTGAACTTAAACACAGATCACGAAGATAAAGTTATGAAAGCAGCACAGACAGCATCTTCCGTTGTTACATTTGGCATAGACAGAAAAGAAGCGGATTTTTATGGATATGACGTTATGACTAAGCAGGGTGGAATATCATTTAAGGTTAAATGTGAAGATTTCACTGAAGAATTCGATATGCCTATGAAAGGCCTGTTTAATGCAGATAATGCACTTGCAGCAATTGCTGTTTCGCATACTCTTAAAATCCCGGTAGAATATATCAGATCAGGGCTCCAAAAAGCAAGAGTAAGCGGCAGAATGGAAGTCTATACGAATGTCACAGGGGATCTTGATGTCATAGTCGATTATGCACATAACAAAATGAGCTTCGAAACTCTTTTCCAGTCAATAAAAAAAGAATATCCGGGAAGGAAAATATCAATAGTATTTGGATGTCCCGGCAAAAAAGCTTTGGGCAGGCGAAAAGAGCTGGGTGAAATTGCAGGCAGATATTCTGACCATGTATTCATAACAGAAGAAGATGCAGGAGAAGAGCCTGTCGACAAGATTTGCAAAGAAATAGCAGAGCATGTTGAAAGCAAACATTGCAGTTATGACATAATAGAAGACAGACGCGAAGCAATCAGGCAGGCAATTGATAAAGCAGGAAAAAATGCAGTTGTGCTCATAACAGGTAAGGGCAGAGAAACCAGACAAAAAAGAGGCACACAATATATAGACACACCATCAGATGTTGATTATGTGAAAGAATTTCTTCACATCAGATAGGTAACTATGTAAGGCGGACAAGCTTTTAGAACTTATGCAAACACTTGACAGGCTGGCAGGCGAATAATATGAATAGAAATGCAATAAAAAAAGAACTCCACAAGGTAAAAAAACAGGAAGCTCGGTATATATACAGAGCTTCTTCAGGTGAAGGCTCATATATACAGAGTGTAATCAACAGAATTATACCTAAAAAACTTAACAATAAGCTAAATGCTGCTTTTGGCAAAGCATTCAGCCTTATATTCAACAAGGGACGTATAGTTATCAAAAAAACCTATAGTGAAAAAAGAATGAAAACAACCTTTGAAGAGGACAAAAGATTTGCTGCTGCAGCAGACAACAGGCTCAGTGTGAAATCCTTTCGCAGCAAAGCCTGGAGGCTGGGAATTCTTGATGGGATCATAGCAGGCTGCATTGGCATGGGGCTTGGACTTATTGGAAGGGGTATTATTGATATACCTGTATTTGTAAGTGTGGCATTTCGAGATATATATCTTACTGCATTATGCTATGGCTTTGATTATGAAAAACAGGAAGAGCAGTATCTGATGCTCAAAATGATGGAGGCTGCAATATCAACAGGCGAAACAGCAGAAGTACTCAATGAGGAAGTTGACGACCTTATAAACAGTATAGACAGCGGGAGATATATCTATCAGGAAGGAGACATACAGGCGCAGATGGCATATACATCAGATGAGCTTGCAAATCAGATACTCTATCTGAAATTCCTGCAGCTTATACCTGTCGCAGGAGCTGTGGCAGGCTGCTCAGATATCGTGTATTTGAGCAAGGTGCACAGATATATAAATATAAAGTACAGAAAGCGTTTCCTGTTGTCATATGTGGAATAAAGAAGGTATGTGATGGACAAAAAAACTTTACAGCAAGAGCTTGCAAAAGCAAGAATTGCCGAAGCCGATTTTCTTATCAGAAGAAAAAGACAGAAGCAGCCATACATCGATAGTAAAATACAAAAATACGTACCAGAAGGACTTGCAGACGCCCTCAAAGCAGCTTTTACAAAATCTTTTGAAATTGTATTCAGAGACGGCACTGGTATAATCAAAAAAACATACAACAGAACAAAACCGTCAAACTGTGAAATCAGCAGACTTCGTAGCAGAGCCAAATCAATACTTGCAAAGGATATAGTGATTACGACAGCAGAAGGAACAGGACTTGGCCTTGCAGGAATAGGGCTCCCGGATATACCTGTATACACATCTGTGATTTTGCGCAACATATATCAGCTTGCCGAGTGCTATGGATTTGAATGCGAAAGTAAAACAGAGCAGGTGTTCATTTTAAAACTCATCGAAGCGAGTATGGCAACCGGAGAAAAAGCAGAAATTCTAAACGATGAAGTGAACACTTTGATAGAGCGTATTGACAAAGATAATTATACATATTACGGGCTGATTACACAGCAGGTGAATGCAGCAGCTGAAGCAGTGTCAAAAGAAGTCCTTTATATGAAGTTTGTCCAAACACTTCCTGTGGTTGGCGCGGCAGGAGGCATTTCAAACATGTTATGCCTTGGCAAAATAGGCAGATACGCAGAAATTAAATACAGAAAAAGATATATCCTTAGCCAGATATAATCTGACAATGATCTATTTTACAAGCCAAAAGAGGAGAAGATAAATTGATAAGCACAATATTATGGGATGTTGACGGCACGCTTCTTGACTTCATTGCAGCCGAAAAAGCAGCAATAAAAACCTTGTTTAAGGAATTCAACCTAGGAGAATGCTCGGATGAGATGATTGACCGTTATTCTGAAATAAACAAAAGTTACTGGCAGAGGCTTGAAAGAGGTGAGATAACAAAACATGATGTTCTCGTAGGGAGATTTAAGGAGTTTTTTGAAATGGAAGGAATCGATTGCTCGGTAATCGAAGAATTCAATTCACTTTATCAGATCAGATTGGGGGATACTATAGTATATCATGATAACAGCCTTGAAATTGTAAAGTCGCTGAGAGGCAGAGCAGGGCAGTACGTAGTTTCAAACGGAACTGTGGAGGCACAGTCAAAAAAACTTCGTATGTCGGGGCTTGGAGAATTTATGGACGGTATATTTCTGTCAGAGCATATAGGGGTAGAAAAACCTGATGTGAAATTTTTTAACAGGGTATTTGAAGAAATAAATGCTGCTGACAAAAGCAATATTGTGATTGTAGGCGATTCTCTCACAAGTGATATACAGGGAGGCAATAATGCCGGTATCAGAACCTGCTGGTACAATCCTCAAAAGAACAAGGCTCCCGATAAATACAGAATAGACTGGGACATATCTGATCTGCATCAGATATATGAAATTCTGTGAACAAGGAAACATTGCATAATGGAGGATATTATGGCGGTGAAAAAATGAAAATTATATATCTATTTTCGAAGTTTTCTTATTAGTTTAATCATATCATCATGAAGAGGTGCCTCAACGTCAACTCTTTCGTTTGAAACAGGGTGATTAAATGAAAGGTGCTGAGAGTGAAGAGCCTGCCTTTCTATGAGCAGTGGATTTTCGCCACCATACAGGTGGTCGCCAAGTACAGGGTGACCTATGTATGACATATGAACCCTTATTTGATGTGTACGTCCTGTTTCAAGAATAAGCTTGACTAAGGTATGATTTTTAAACTTTTCTATTACGCTGTAGTGTGTTACTGAGGGGTACCCACCCTCTGGCATCACCCAGCGCTCTACTCTGTCAGGATCAGGCCTGCCTATAGGTAAATCTATAGTACCTTCATTTTTTGAAAGAACTCCCTTGACTACGGCTATGTACTGCTTTTTTATTGTATTTGCTTTCATCTGCTTCATAAAACTGTCCTGAGCGTGAGAATTCTTAGCTATAATCAGAAGACCTGAAGTATCCATATCAAGCCTGTTTATGAAACGTATTTTGAATTTTTGTTCAGTATCAATGAGGTATTGCATCAGACCGTTTGCTATTGTATGAGCAGGATGTCCCTTGGTGGGATGTACCACAAAACCGTGCTGTTTGTTGATAATAAGCAGGTCATTATCTTCGTAAACAGGAGATATAGGGATTGGTTCAGGCTCAAAATCGCTTGTTTCTTCGGGTAGTATGACTGTAATAATATCGCCAGCATCTCCCGTAACCCAGCCGGGCATAGACTCTCCATTAAGATATGCAGATTTGTTTTGCTTTATCTTTGTCATAAGTCTTGATGAAAACCCGAATTCTTTGCGTATGATTTTTTTGATTGGGATACCTTTGTCTTCAGTTGTCAGTGTATATTCAAACTTATTCATTGTAGTATTATAGCACATATTGTGGTACAATGAATATATTCTTTTTAACTTATGAGGTTTAATATGGACAACAGAATTATAGTCATAGATGGAAACAGCCTTATAAACAGGGCATATTATGCGATGCACAACCCCATGATAACCAGAGAGGGTATATATACACAGGGAATCTTTGGATTTTTAAACATGCTTGCAAAAATCAAAAAAGAATACCCGTCAGGTTATATTGCAGTTGCATTTGACAGAAAAGCACCTACTTTCAGGCATCTTGAATACAGTGAATACAAAGCCGGACGCAAAAAAATGCCTCCGGAGCTTGCGATGCAGTTGCCGCTGCTAAAGGATATACTTGATGCTATGAATATCAAACGCCTTGAAATGGACGGATGGGAAGCCGATGATATTATAGGGACAATAGCTGTCAAAGCTGAATCAGCAGGGCTTGAACCCCTTGTAATAACAGGTGATAAGGACGAGCTGCAGCTTGCTACAGATAAGACAAAGGTGATAATAACCAAAAAAGGGGTATCTGAATTTGAAATTTATGACCATGATGCCATGGTTGCAAAATATGGCTTTACGCCATCCCAATTTATAGATTTCAAAGGACTTATGGGCGATCAGTCTGACAATATTCCTGGAATCCCCGGAGTCGGCGAAAAAACGGCCACAAAACTCATACTCGAATATGGCAGTGTTGAGAATCTCCTTGCTTCTGTATCTGATATGCCAAAGAATAAACTGAGAGACAAAATCGAAGAAAACAAACAGCTTGCTGTTATGAGCAAAAGGCTTGCAACAATAAATACTAATGCACCAATAGATTTTGATACAGATGACTACAGGGCAAAAGAACCGGATTATGACAGATTGATTGAGATATATACAAAGCTTGAGCTCAACAGCTTTCTAAAAAAACTGAGACTCCCTGTCGAGAAAAAGCCTGAGATAAATTACGATCGTAAAATCATATCTTCATCAGATGAAATAATGTCAATCAATGGAGAGGTTGTTGTTAAGGTTTTAAGTGATAACAATCACAAGGATATCCCGGGGATATATGGCATTGGATGCCTGTGTGACAGTGTATGTTACTATATTGATGAAAAAGACATCGACACATTTATAAGTCATCTTAACAGCAGCAATATTAAGCTGGCAGGTCATAATCTCAAAAGTGATATATATCCACTGATGTGCAGAGGACTCACTGATTTTGAGGTGGCATTTGATACAGAAGTAGCAGAATATGTTCTCGATCCTTCAAAGAGCAATTATCTGCTCAAAACAATTGCCCTTGAATATCTGCACAAAGAAGTGCCAGATGAAAAAGAGCTGATTTCAAAAACAGGTCAGGTTGATATGTTCGGAGGCAATCAGGAACAGTTTGCAGATTTTGCGGCAAAGTGGTGTCAGGCAGTATCAGAGCTCAAGCCGATTTTAGAAAATGAGATTAAAAGAAATGACCTCGCTGGGGTATATTATGAAATAGAGCTGCCTCTTGTTGAAGTGCTTGCTTCTATGGAAATGTACGGATTTAAGATAGACAGCAGAGTTCTGACGGATATAGGCAGTGATATAACACAGAGACTTGAAGCACTTAAAAGCTCCATATATGAACTTGCAGGAGAAGAATTCAATGTCAATTCACCTGCACAGCTTGGAGTTATATTGTTTGAAAAGCTTAAGCTTCCTGCAGGCAAAAAAACACAAAGGGGATATTCAACAAGTGCAGAGGTTCTTGATAAGCTAAAAGATGCACACCCCATAATTGAAAAAATCCTCGAATACAGGATGCTGGCAAAGTTAAACGGCACATATGTGGAAGGACTTCTTCCTCTGATTCACAAAGATGGCAGGTTACATCCGCACTTTCAGCAGACTGTTACAGCTACGGGCAGGCTGAGCTGCACTGAGCCTAATCTTCAGAATATACCTGTAAAAACAGATTTCGGCAGGCAGATTCGAAAAGCATTTGTTCCGGAAAAAAGAGAATGTATACTTGTAGGAGCCGATTATTCTCAAATTGAACTTAGAGTCCTGGCTCACATGTCACAGGATGAGGCGCTTATCGAAAGCTTTAATAATGGTGCAGACATTCACAGAAGTACGGCATCGAGAGTGTTTAGTATACCTGAAGCAGAAGTTACTTCACAGCAAAGAAGCAACGCCAAAGCTATAAACTTTGGTGTGATATATGGAATGAGCAGCTTCGGGCTTTCTTCCGAGCTCGGTATATCAAGAAAAGAAGCAGAAAAATACATAAATGATTACTTCGAAAAGCATTCAAAAGTAAAAGAGTTTATGAATTATCAGATTGCACAGTGCAAGCAGAAAGGATATGTCAAGACCATAGAAGGTCGTAAAAGATATATCAAAGAAATAAACAGCTCAGCTTTTAATGTAAGATCTCTGGGAGAACGTCTTGCAATGAACAGCCCGATACAGGGGAGTGCAGCAGACATTATCAAAATAGCAATGATTAAGGTATATAAGGCACTAAAAACAGGTGGCTTCAGGTCAAAACTGATATTGCAGATACATGATGAACTGATTATTGAGACATATGAAAGCGAAAGAGATGAAATTAAAGCTCTTCTCAAAGAAAACATGGAGAATGCAGTTTCACTTACTGTAAAAATGCTGGCAGATGTAAATGAAGGAACCAGCTGGTATCAGCTCAAATAGGAGGGAGTATGCGTGTTATAGGACTTACAGGAGGTATCGGTACAGGCAAATCAACAGTTTCAGCATACCTTGCATCCAAAGGCTTTGAGATAATAGATGCAGACCTTATAGCAAGGCAGATAGTGACTCCAGGGTCACCTTTGCTTGATGAAATCAGCAATGCTTTTGGAGAGCATTTTATATTGCCTGACGGAAGTCTTGACAGAAAAGCTCTCGGTGCTTATATATTCAAAGACAAAAACAAAAAAGCCCAGCTTGACAACATAATGATGGGAACAATAATTTCGATTATAAGGGAGAGAATCCAAAATGCTAAAGGTAATATTATAGTTGATGCACCTTTGCTGTTTGAAACAGGACTTGATGCAGATGTTGAGGTTGTATGGCTTGTAGATGCTGAGGACGAAATCAGAATCAGAAGAGTTTGTGCTCGTGATAATATTTCTGCACAGCAGGTTGCAGACAGAATAGACAATCAGATGTCTCAGAATGAAAAGAAAATAAAATCTGATGAAATCATAGATAACTCAGGAAGTGAGGAAGAGCTTTATCAGCAGCTTGATCAGCTCATAGACAAATATGTATAAAAAATTCATATCAATATTGCTTGTATTTGTAATGATATTTGCTTTTTCAGGATGCAGAAGCGTTAAAGATATTATTACAGGCGAAAAACCTGATGACGCTACATATCAGAAGAGCAGTACGGTGAACTTTGCAATAAGTGATATCAAAACATTGAATCCGGTAGTATCTCATGATGAGGACACGTACTATATATCAAAACTGATATATCAGGGACTGTTTTCACTTGATGAAAACCTGATTCCCCAAAATGATCTTGCAACAGATTATACCATAAGCAAAAACAAAAAATCAGTAACAATAAAAATTGACAGCAGGGCTTGCTTCAGCGATGGTGAAAAAGTCACAGCCTCGGATGTTGAATTTTCTGTAAATGCATACAAATATGCTGGAAGCAAATCAGTTTACAGCAGCTATGTGGAATGTATCGCATCGGTCGAAGCAAAAGACAGCAATACTGTAAAAATATCATTTACACAGGCAGGAGAGGGCGGAATAAACAGGCTGATTTTTCCGATATTACCAAAGCACAGATACTCATCATATGCGGAGCTTACTTTATCAGAGAAAAGCTTTAAACCTGTTGGCTCCGGAATGTACAAGGTATCAAAATACGACGGTAACACGAAGCTTATACTCAAACCCAATGAAGAATACAGCGGTCAAAAGCCTGATAACAGACTCGTATTCAATATATATCAGAAAGATGCAGACATAATGAATCTGACAGATGGAAATCTTGTATCTTTTTCTGTAAACAAAAATATAGACAGACAGACTGAAATAGGCAGCAAAAACCTCAAGAATATTGATTTTTTATCAAATGAAGTAGAATATATCGGCTTTAATTGTGAGAGTAAAGTGACATCTGAAAAGCTTGTCAGACAGGCGATGGCATATGCTATAGATATAGATAATATAATAAGCAACGCATATTACAATTGCGGAGTGAAAACCGACAGCCTTTATTATCCACAGATTTATGGCACTGAAAACAAAGGTGATATGTATGGCATGAACCGCAAAAAATCAAAAGATCTTCTCGAAAAAGCCGGATTTGAGGATATAAATAAAGACGGTTATCTTGAAAATGCAGATGGTGATGAGATGCTTGTGAGGATACTTGTCAATGAAAGCAAGACAAGAAAAACCACAGCAGAAATTGTGGCAGAAAACCTTGAAAAAGTATCGCTCAAAACACAAATAATATCGTGCAGCAAAGAACAGTTTAAATCGTATCTTAAATCCGGAAAGTATGATATTTATATAGGTGGTGCAGATATTTCAGAGTATTATGATTTGACTTTATTTGTAGCTTCAGGCAATTATGCAAGATATAAAAATGCAGAAGCTGCGTCGCTTGTGGCGGACATAAACACGCCTGATACTTCTGAAAATATTAAATCATATATAGAATCTCTGAAAAAAATATTAAGTGATGAGCTGCCATATTACCCTTTGTTGTACAAGACTTACAGTGCCATAGTTTCTGATGAGCTGACAGGAGAAATTG
>CAVAON010000036.1:0-20407 GCA_963590215.1 Anaerovoracaceae bacterium
TGCCATAATATTACCTCCATAATCAAATATTCCAATTTAACAATCGATTGTCTGTTTATTTGATTATACAAGGCGCATTCTCATTAGTCAACATTTTTTCTATTAAATGTATTTTTTACACTTTTCTTTAGTTTTTGTATACAATTAAAGGCGGCCTTGGCCGCCTGTCAGTATTTTTATCCTGCAATTAGTGTGTTATGAGCGTATGTGCTCTGTATGGAGCATTTCATCTAAAATATCTGTAATCTCGTATTGTGAGTCATAATGAGTACCTTTGTCGATATCTTTTAGCTCATCTGAGATATCCTTGAGTGCCTGGAGTAGCAGTGGGTTAAATGCACCGCATTCACCATTTAATATCATATCCAGAGCTTTTTCGTGGGAAAAAGCATCTTTGTAGCAGCGTACACTTGTAAGTGCTTCGTAAACATCTGCAAGAGAAACCACCTGCGCAGCTATAGGTATATCATCGCCTGACAGACCGTCAGGATATCCTTTGCCATCATATTTTTCGTGATGCCAGCGGCATATGTTTCGTGCAGTACGTACAAACTTGCTTGTCTGATCAAGGGCTGCATTGCTTAATATTCTGTCGCCTTCGATAGAATGTGTTTTCATAAGCTCCCATTCTTCCTCTGTCAGTTTACCTGGCTTGTTGAGTACTTCCTCAGGAATCTTGATTTTACCTATGTCATGCAAAGCAGACAGAGAAGATATTAGGGAAATATTTGATTTGGTAAGGTTGTAGCGGCTTGTAAGCTCAGACAGCCTGTGAAGCAGCAGATTAGTTATAATCTGCACATTCAGGGTATGTGAGCCTGACTCATGATTTCTAAGCTCTATGATATTGCTGAATATGTTTATCATTGAGCTGTTAAATTTCTCACGTTCTTCGATTTGTTTTTCGACAAGCCTGATGAGTTTTTTGCGGTTCTGATACATCAGGAGTGTGTTTTCTACTCTCCGCTGCACAACTAAAGCTCGAAACGGTCTGTTGATATAGTCTGTTACGCCAAGCTGATAAGCCTGGGTCATGAATTCGATACTGTCTTCAGCTGATATGATGATTACCGGAATTTCTTCAATCCAGTGATGGTTGTTCATGACACGCAGTACGTCAAATCCGTCCATTTCAGGCATATTGAGATCTAAAAGAATAAGATCAATATCCTCATCACTTTTGAGTATATCGACTGCTTCCGCACCATTGGTTGCAAAGACAAAGTCATATTGATCTCCAAGCATGAGAGCGAGCATACTCCGGTTCAGTTCAGCATCATCTGCAATCAGTATTTTGTTTTTCTGGTTGGTTGTACTCATAATGTACCTCACGCGTTACAGCGATATCGCTGGTTATAAAATATCAACTATTTGGATACGAATCTGGTCAGTACTTCGTGAATAGAATCAGCACTGATAGGTTTTGGCAGGTGATAATTCATACCAGCCTCAACGGTCTGCTGTTTTTCATCATCAAAAACGTCAGCTGTCATAGCAACAATCGGAATTGATTGTGCATCCGGGTGATCTGAACTGCGGATGGCTTTAGTAGCTGTAAGCCCGTCCATCACAGGCATACGTACATCCATTAGAACTATATCAAATGCACCGGAAGCTGATGTGGTGAATATGTCTAAAGCCTCCTGTCCGTTGCCTGCGGTTGTAATCTGGCAACCGAAGTTTTCAAGTATAGTCTGTGCCACATATGTATTGAGCTCGTTATCCTCTACAAGAAGGACACGTGTCCCGGCAAGATCACCAGATACAGTTTTTTGTGTATCAGACAGTGGATAATCCTGTCTCTCTGCTATATCTACAAAGAATTCGACTATGAATTCAGAGCCTTTACCAAGCTCGCTGTGGACAGTTATGCTGCCGTCCATTGCATCTACGAGGCTTTTGACAATAGGGAGTCCAAGACCTGTGCCTTGACTTTTGGAGCTGAGCTCAGAATGCTCACGTGCAAAAGGCTCGAACAGGTGTTTAAGAAATTCTTCACTCATTCCTATACCGTTATCGCGTACTTTGAACTCTATTTTGAGCTTGTCATCAGTATGCTCTTTGTTTGTAACAGTAAACCATACATCTCCGCCCTCAGGTGTAAATTTGGCTGCATTTGATAAAAGATTGAAAAATATCTGGTTGAAACGCAGTTTGTCTACAAGTATGGTATATTCGCCGGGTCTTAATTCGCTGTGGAAATTGATATGATTTGCATCCATCAGCGGCTGGATTACAGTGCCGACAGTATTGAGAAATTCTGAACGTGTCAGACGCTCTTTTTTGAGTGTCAGCTCGCCGCTTTCAATTTTACTCATATCCAGTATATCATTGATGAGACCGAGAAGGAAATTCTCCGATATCTCCATTTTGCTCAGGTATCTTTTGATTGTTTTGATGTCGTCTTCATTGCGCGAAAGCTGAGTCAGATTCAATATCGCATTCATAGGAGTGCGTATGTCATGGCTCATATTTGACAAAAAAGTTGTCTTTACTTTGCTTGCCTCCAGTGCTTTTTGAGTGGCTTCCTGGGCCTTGTTCAAAGCATTCTGCAGTTCTTTTTGATGCTGTATCTGTGCGTAGTCAGCTTCTCTTGCAGCTATAAATAGATATCCAAGCAACGCTACAAGTACTGAGCAAAACGGCTGGAACGGGAATATCTGATAAATAGGGATTACAAGGCTGTTGACTGCTGCCGATACAAGTGGAATCAGCGAAATCATAAGAGAATGCAAAAGCCATGGGTTTTCCTTTTGGGTTTTGCGTATGCATATTACGACAGCATATATAAACGGTTCTATATAATAGAAGAAGTTCAGGTATGAAAAAAACGTGAACAGCGGGCCGCGTATATATGTGCAGTCATCGCCTATAGACCAGAGAACACCAGTAAACGGGCTCAGAACGACAAGCCCGAGAAGAATTACAAGGGGTATATATTCAAGTTTGTGTGTGATACTGTGAAATTCAAGGGTTACGAAATTACGTACAAACCGCTGCCATACAAAAGGAAGCATGACATAGGCAATATAAAAAATAAATACAACAGTGCCAAACAGCCAGTTTGGACATGATTCTGTCAGGTCGCATGCAATGAAAGCTCCGTCAAGCAATACATAACATATAGTCATGAGGATAAGGTTGCGGCATTTGATGCGGCTTTTGTTTTGAAGGCTCAGTGTGGATGAGCGGATGAAAAGTATAAGCAGTATGATAAATACAAAAAATGTGCTTGTAAGATAATTACCGATAATGATCGCCACTTCCTCTCTATTTCAACCGGAGCAGCAAATTGCTCCATATAATGCATGAACCAATAGTATCCATTAAATTGTACTTTAAAATATGGAAAATTTCAACTGTTTATTTACAACTTTCACCATAATTATTTTGGAGTTATTTTGGATTGACCAGTTGCTGGGTCATGAGATGACCTCAAAGTTGGAACTACGGATTATTACCATATAAATACCGCAATTTTTTTGACATGAAAACGTTTCATAATATAATGAAATGATGTATTCTAATATATAGCATTTTTCGTTGGAGAGGGTTTATGGTTTTCAGCAGCTTTGAATTTATATTATGGTTTCTGCCGTTTTTTTTGCTCATATATTACAGCATACCAGACAGATACAAAAATCTTTGCATATTTTGTTTCAGTCTGATTTTTTACGCATATGGAACACTTGCACAGCCGGTATATATATTTATCCTGCTGTTTTCGATATTTGCAAACTATATGGTGGCACTCTTTATTGTGGGACGTAAAACTTACAGGAAACAGTTTCTGACTATAGGGATTGTACTGAATATCGGCACTCTTTTTGTATTCAAATATGCTGGTTTTTTTATCGAAAACATCAACCGCTTCGGACTTGATTTGCCTGGATGGGAGCTGGTGTTGCCGATAGGCATCAGCTTTTATACATTTCAGGAGATTTCCTATCTCATGGATGTATACAGGGGTGATATTGACCCGGATTTGAGTCTGACTAACCTTGCATCATATATTACAATGTTTCCACAGCTTGTTGCAGGCCCTATAGTGAGATATGAAACAATTCGTGAGCAGCTTTGTCGCAGAACTCATACCAGAGAAGGATTTATGCATGGAATTATGATTTTTGCAGCAGGACTTGGCTCTAAAGTATTGCTTGCAAACCGGCTTTCCGGGCTCTGGCAGGCAGCAGGAACCATAGGATATGAATCGATATCTACACCGATGGCATGGATGGCAGCCATAGCATACAGCCTTCAGATATATTTTGACTTTTACGGATATTCCCTTATGGCAATAGGACTTGGCAAAATGTTTGCCATTGATCTTCCGGATAATTTCAAATATCCGTATATCTCCAAATCGATGACAGAATTCTGGCGCAGGTGGCATATCACACTGGGCTCATGGTTCAGAGATTATGTATATATTCCTCTTGGAGGCAATCGCAGGGGCACAGGCAGGACATACTTTAATCTTTTCATAGTATGGATTCTTACAGGATTCTGGCATGGAGCAAGCTGGAATTTTATATTGTGGGGGCTGTTTCTGTTTGCAGTGATTGCAATTGAAAAAACAGGACTTCTCAAAATACTTGAATCCAACAAAGCGATAGGTCATATATACATGATAATACTTATTCCTGTATCATGGATGTTTTTTGCAATAGATAATGCTTCAGATATAGGAATAATGTTTAAGAGAATGATTGGAGCAGGCGGAGTCAATGTTTTTGCAGGCGATTTTGTCAAGTATGGCCTGCAATATGGCATATTCCTTCTTGCAGGCATTCTGTTTTGCACTCCGCTTCCAAGGATTGTATTTTCAAAGATACAAAACAGATACGTTAAAGCTGCAATACTGGCAGCTATAGCAGTAGCTTCTTTTTATTGCATTTACAAAGGAATGAATGATCCGTTCCTGTACTTTAGATTTTAGGTGAACGTTGTGAAAATAGACAAATCAGCAAAAGCATACAAAATAATTGTCCTGATTCTTGTCATAGGATTTCTTGCTGTGGGTGTAAAGATTTTTGCAGATAAAATTTCTGGAAATAGAGAGACAGATGAGCTTTCACTGAACATAAATGAGATTCAGAAAATTGACATGCTGCTTTCAAAGCAGGAATTCAAACCTGCGCCTGTCAAAGCAGCTCTTGGCAAATATGATGGAGATGCTATTCTTGTGGCTCCGGAATTTCAGCAGGCACCGGATGGATATTTTGAGGATGCATTGTTTATAGGCGATTCAAGAACGGTAGGCATCAAGGAGTATGGCGGAATTGACGGTGCTGATTTTTTTGCAACAGAAGGGCTGAGCGTATACAGCATATATGTGCAGAATATATTAATTGACGGAGAGGGAGAGGTATCCATTAAAGCTCTGCTGCAAAACAAGACATACGGTAAAATATATATTATGATGGGTATCAATGAGCTTGGACACAAGCTGAGTGACAATGCGAAGGCATACAAGAAGCTTGTTGATATGATAAGAAAATACCAGCCTGAGGCCATAATATATATACAGGCAAATTTACATGTATCGGCATCTCTTTCCAAATCTGATGATACATTTAACAACAAAAGAATAGACAATTACAACAGCATGCTTGCAGGTATCGCTGACAATCGCAGTATCTTCTATATTGATGCCAATGAGCTCTTTGATGATGCAGATGGAGGCCTTGGGAAAGAATATACATCCGATGATATCCATATTATGGGTAAATACTACGGCGACTGGGGCGCATGGATTGCACAGAAAGCGATAGTAAAATAGCATTGAATATGGAAATTTCCCGCTGAATTTAGAGATGATGCGGGATTTTTTGTCTGTTATCTGCTATACTTGAAGCATACATACACTTTACAGGAGCAGGATATGTTTAAGATAATGGTGGCAGAGGATGACCCGAATACATCCAAGCTTATGAAAGCTATAATAACAAGGGACGGATATGAGGTTATATGTGCATCTGATGGTGCAAAAGCACTGGAGATTATGGACAGGCAGCACATAGATCTGATTGTTCTTGATGTTATGATGCCCAATATGGACGGGTATGAATTTACAGATACACTCAGAAGCTGCGGTGACAATACCCCAATATTGATGGTTACAGCCAAAGAGCTTCCAGAAGATAAATGCAGAGGATTTATTGCAGGTACAGATGACTATATGATCAAGCCTGTAAATGAAGAAGAACTGCTTCTCAGAATCAAGGCATTACTAAGGCGTGCACGCATAGCAAATGAAAGAAAGCTTTATATTGGAGATGTTGTTCTTGATTACGATTCCTTAAGCGTTACAAAAAACGGAATTTCTCAAAGCCTGCCTCAAAAGGAATTTTATCTGCTTTACAAGCTTCTGTCTTATCCGGGCAAAATATTCACCAGAATACAGCTTATGGACGAGATTTGGGGCATGGATTCGCAGTCGGCAGATACAACTGTGAATGTGCATATAAACAGGCTTCGCAAACGTTTTGAGGATTTTGATGAATTTGAAATTGTTGCAATCAGAGGCATAGGATACAAGGCGGTGAAAACCTGTGAATAAATTAAAAGAAGTGCTCCAGAAAAACCAGCTGCCTATTGCCTATACTGTAGTAACCATAGGTGTTATGGTTATATCATTTGCCATCATGTTCACAGGCAGATTCCTACTTAGAAGCATAGGCTTTGTAGAAGCTATTCCTCAAATATGGCAATTCATATCTCTTGCATTTCTTGCAGTAGTAATTGGGGCTGTAGTGGCGGCTTCCTTCAGCAGAATCCCGTTAAAGCCTTTGCGCAAGATAGCAGAAGCGGCAGACAGGCTTGCAGCAGGCGATTTTTCGACAAGGATAAATCTCAAAATGGGAGGAGAGCTTCAGGAGCTTAATACCAGCTTTAATAACATGGCAAATGAGCTGGAACAAAGCCAGATGCTTCGCTCTGACTTCATAAACAATTTTTCCCATGAATTCAAGACTCCGATCACTTCCATACGCGGGTTTGCAAAGATGATGAGAGAGCATGATCTGACCAGAGAAGAAACAGAGGAATATCTTGATATAATTATTGCGGAGTCAGACAGATTGATTGACCTTTCGGCCAATGTGCTCAATCTTTCAAAGATTGAAAACACGACGCTTCTTACAGGCAGCGTAAAATTCAATCTGAGTGAACAGATAAGAAGGGTGATAGTGCTTCTTGAGAACAGATGGGAAGAAAAAAACCTTGTTATTGATCTGGAATGTGATGAAATATACATATATGGCAATGAAGAAATGCTCTGGCAGGTGTGGATAAATCTCGTAGATAATGCTATCAAGTTTGCAGACAGAGACAGCAAAATAAATATCAGAATAGATCAGGGAACAGAATTCACGAGGGTTTCAATTGCCGACAGAGGAGAGGTGATTTCTCCTGAAATTCTGGGCAGAATCTTTGATAAATTCTATCAGGGTGACACATCCCATGGCATGAAGGGCAACGGTCTGGGTCTTGCGGTAGCTGCCAAAATAGTAAATCTTCACAAGGGGAATATATATGTTGTCAGATCTGATGAGGAAGAAACATTGTTTGAAGTGAAATTATGTAATGTTGCATGATTTTCATTTGTGTGGATATTTGCCAAATACACACAGGTGTGGTATAGTAAACAGGTTAAACGTAATTTGGTGGGAGATTCATGGAAAATTTAATCAGAACTCAAAATCTAATATTTCAATATCCTGCCGGTGAAGAGGTTAAAACGGCACCTGCAGTAAATGATATAACTATAGAAATCAAAAAAGGTAGCTTTACAGCCATAATAGGCAAAAATGGCTCCGGCAAGTCAACTCTTGCCAAGACATTTAATGCGCTGCTTCTTCCGACTTCAGGAGCAGTATATGTCAAAGGATATGATACAAAAGATGCAGACAGACTATGGGAAATCAGGCAGGCTGCCGGAATGGTATTTCAAAATCCCGACAATCAGCTTGTTTCATCAATAGTAGAAGACGATGTTGCATTCGGTCCCGAAAACATAGGCATCAGGTCAGAAGACATCAGAGGCATTGTAGATGAATCCCTGCTTTCTGTTGATATGTATGATTTTCGCAAAAAAGCTCCACATATGCTTTCCGGCGGACAAAAGCAGAGAATAGCTATTGCAGGAGTGATTGCTATGAAGCCTGAATGTATCATATTTGATGAACCTACAGCTATGCTTGATCCCAAGGGACGCAGTGAGGTGATGAATATCATCAGGAAGCTTCACAGCGAGGGCATTACAGTAATTCTCATAACTCATTTTATGGAGGAAACATCAGATGCAGATCGCATCATCATTATGACTGATGGAGGTATTACTGCTGACGGGACGCCCCAGGAAGTGTTTGCAGACAGAGAAACCATAGAGGCTGCAGGTCTCAGAGTGCCTATGGCATCAGATATTGCAGATGGACTCAGAAACAAAGGCCTGGATATACCCCAGGGAATTATAGATACAGAGGAGTTAGTAAAAGCGATATGTCAATTAAAGTAGAGAACCTGACACATATATATAATGAAGGACTGCCCCACGAATCTGTCGCAGTAGAGGATGTCAGCTTTTCTGTTGATGATGGGCAGATAGCGGGAATCATAGGGCATACAGGCTCAGGCAAATCAACACTGGTGCAGCATCTGAACGGTCTTGTAAAACCAAAAACCGGCAATATATATATAGATGGAGTAAATATATGTGATGGCAAAACTGTAATGCGTGAGATACGCAAAAAAGTAGGACTGGTATTTCAATATCCGGAATACCAGCTTTTTGAGGAAACTGTATTCAAGGACGTTGCCTTCGGACCCAAAAATATAGGGCTTGCAGACGAAGAACTTGAAATGAGAGTTAAAGAAGCGATAGAGCTTGTGGGACTTTCATATGAGCAGATTAAGGACAAGTCACCCTTTGACCTTTCGGGAGGTCAAAAACGAAGAGTTGCCATAGCTGGAGTAATAGCAATGAAGCCAAACGTCCTTATACTTGACGAACCCACAGCGGGGCTTGACCCGAAAGCACACAAAGATGTACTCGATATGATAATGCGTGTCCACAGACACGAAAACAATATAACGATAATGGTTTCACACAATATGGAGGATATTGCTTCGATGTGCGATAAAGTTATTGTGATGCACAAATCTCATGCTGTAATGGAAGGAACTCCCCAGGAGGTGTTTGCAAGAAGGCAGGAGCTAAAACAGATGGGACTTGCTGCTCCACCTGTTACAGAACTCATAGATATGTTAAATGACAGAGGATTTGAGCTTGACCGCAATATCCTTACAAGAGACAGAGCGGTTGAAGAAATATACAGAGCAATCAGAGGAAATATAAATGCTTAGAGATATTACACTGGGACAGTATTATCCCGGCAGTTCATGGGTGCACAGTCTCGATGCACGAATAAAAATAACAGCAACCATTGTTTATATAGTGGCGCTGTTCATAGTTGATAATTTTTACGGCTTCATAATCTCTGCGGGTGCACTGGGTGCTGTAATAGCAGTATCAAAGGTGCCGTTAAGATTCATATTAAGAGGTCTCAAGCCTGTATTTATCATAATCATATTCACATTTGTGCTGAATCTGTTTATGGTCAGAGGAGATGTCGTATGGAGTCTCGGTTTTTTGCATATTACAAGGCAGGGAATCAGGACAGCGGTATTCCTGGGAATCAGACTTGTGCTCCTCATAATAGGCTCATCCATGCTTACTCTCACGACCAAACCTATAAGCCTGACCGACGGTATTGAGAAGCTGCTTTCTCCTATGAAAAAAATAGGAGTGCCGGCACATGAGCTTGCAATGATGATGACCATAGCTTTGAGATTCATACCTACCCTGCTTGAAGAAACAGATAAAATAATGAAGGCTCAGCAGGCAAGAGGTGCTGATTTCGAAAGCGGTAATATAATCCGGAGAGCCAAAAGCCTTATACCTATACTTGTTCCTCTCTTTATAAGCGCATTCAGAATTGCATCAGATCTTGCAATGGCAATGGAGGCAAGATGCTATAGAGGCGATGAAGGCAGGACTAGAATGAATGAAATGAAATTTGCAAAGAAGGATGCTGCTGCAGGTTTGCTGCTGGCATTGTTTCTTGCGCTTACAATTGCAGAGGCGGTAATTTTCTGATGAGACAGAGAAATATTAAAAATCTTGATGAAAAAATAGAGGCTGTAAAAGAATACCTGGTTGAAAACCCGGATAAAATGAAAGGCAAATGGAGAGATTTGTTTGAAATATCAGATGGAGAGCTGGCGCTTGAGATAGGCTGCGGCAAGGGACAGTTCATAATATCTCATGCAAAGGCAAATCCGGGCAATATGTATCTTGCAATAGAAGGACAGCGCAATGTATTGCTCAGAGGACTTCAAAAAGCCAAAGTAGAGAAGCTCAAAAACGTTTTGTTTTTCGCAAAGTACATAGACGATGCGAATGAATTGTTTGAACAGGGGGAAATCGACAAAATTTATCTGAATTTCAGCGATCCGTGGCCAAAAGACAGGCATGCCAAAAGAAGGCTTACCCACAGAGACAGGCTCAAAACGTATTTTGATGTTCTTAAAGAGGGCGGCATGATAGAGTTCAAAACCGATAACGATACGCTGTTTGAATTCTCGATGGGTGAAATCAGGGCATCAGGCTATGAAATACTTGAATATACAGAGGATCTGCATAGCTCAGAATATGAGTCAAAATATATGACCACGGAATATGAAGACAGATTCAGTTCACGTGGTAAGAATATAAATTATGTTAAATTTAAAAGAAAAACTGATTGACGGATAATGCCTTCTGCAGCTATCTTGAACCTGAAAATATACAGGCAGCAAAATGCTGGAGGACTACGCTAAACCAAGAAATTCACCAGCGTCGCAGGGCATTGAGTATTATTTGTTTTCATAACCCAGACGAAGAAAATGGATATTTGAGTAATTGGTATCCAAGCAGATTTACAGCAAACGGCATAACATTTTCCTCAATGGAACAATATATGATGTATAAAAAAGCTGAAAGCTTTAAGGATAAGGACACAGCAGAGAAAATACTTGCGACAGATGATGTCGCCCGGATAAAAGCTCTTGGCAGGCTTGTTGCAAATTATAATGAGAGCTACTGGAGCGGAGTGCGCCAGATTATTGTTTTTGAGGGGCTGCTTGCAAAGTTTTCTCAGAATGAGGATTTGAAAGAGAAGCTCAAATCAACAGGTAATGATATACTGGCTGAATGTGCAGTCAGGGATAGAATATGGGGAATCGGCTTGTCGATGAAGGATCCGGACAGGTTTGAAACAGATAAGTGGAATGGACAAAATCTTCTTGGATATGCATTGATGATGGTGCGAGAGCAGCTTTAAAATAAATTGCTGTGAATCTGCCAAAACATAACCCATCAGATAACAAAACGACCCTTGAAATTGTTAAAATTTCAAGGGTTTGTGTTGGTACACCATCACGGGCTCGAACCGTGGACACCCTGATTAAGAGTCAGGTGCTCTACCAACTGAGCTAATGGTGCATAAACTGATATGTCGTGTACCGAACAATTAAGAGTGTAACAAAATTGCGGTTATTTGTCAACAAAAACTTTTCAAAAAATCACGTTTTTTTGCGTGACTCCTATTTGCAAAATAATAGTAGAAGTCGAGATCTTTTCTTTTTTTATGTTTTGTACTTTCTTGTTTTATGTATACATTAAGTTTGCGAAATGTATACAGTATTAATTCCAAATCGGCTTGTAAATGGCAATCTGCTGTGTTAGTATTTTAGCGATATTTGAGGACAGTAAACATGTGCTGATATCGACAAATATATAATTAAAGGAGATGGAAAAAATGCTACTGGAAACATTACAGGATTTCGTGCATAGCATGGGAATAACAAACCTTGGCTACCAGAACGCAATTATGATTGTTGTGTCGTTTATTTTTCTATATCTTGCAATCAGACATGGATTTGAACCATTATTGCTTATACCTATAGCATTCGGTATGCTTTTGTCAAATCTGCCGCTTGCTGATGTATTTATTCATGATTATACGATTGAGGCCGGCAGCAAAATGATAGACTCTTTGTCTAATGCCGGTATATTGACGGTCTTTTATACTTTGAAGCCGGTGCTGCCGTCGCTCATATTCCTTGGGGTCGGCGCCATGACAGACTTCGGACCGCTTATTGCAAACCCTAAATCACTCCTCATGGGTGCAGCAGCACAGTTTGGTATATTCATAGCATTTTACCTTGCAATTATTCTGGGCTTCAATGCACAGGAGGCAGCATCAATAGGTATCATAGGCGGCGCAGACGGCCCTACAGCCATTTATCTGACAAGCAAGCTTGCTCCGCATCTGCTTGGTGCCATTGCGGTTGCAGCATATTCATACATGGCACTTGTGCCGGTAATACAGCCACCTATCATGAAGCTTTGCACCACACCGAAGGAGAGAGTTATAAGGATGGAACAGCTCAGACCTGTAACTCAGAGAGAAAAAATTCTGTTCCCTATCGTTGTAACAGTACTGTGCGTATTGCTACTTCCTGCAGCAGCACCACTGATTGGCTGCCTGATGCTTGGTAATCTCTTCAAAGAAAGCGGCGCTACAGACAGACTTTCTGATACTGCTCAGAATGCGATGATGAACATGGTTACTATCATGCTCGGCCTTGCAGTTGGAGCTTCGGCTACAGGTGAAACATTCATCACATCGGAAACACTTAAAATAGTCGTTCTCGGCGTTATAGCATTTGCATTCGGCACACTGGGCGGAGTCCTCATAGCAAAGCTGATGAACGTACTTACAGGAGGCAAAATCAATCCGCTTATCGGCTCTGCAGGCGTGTCCGCAGTACCAATGGCAGCAAGAGTATCCCAAAAGGTAGGCAGCAGCTACGATCCGGGAAACTTCCTGCTGATGCATGCAATGGGACCAAACGTTGCAGGGGTTATCGGTTCAGCTGTAGCAGCAGCGGTAATGCTCTCAATGTTTGGCGGCTACTAAATTCGAAACAAATCTCTAAATCATTTTTATACCCCTTAGGGCCTTGCTTTGGCAGGGTCCTTTTCCATGCCTGAAACAATTGCAGTATACATAAAGCCGGCAACATGATACAATATAATTGTCATTGAAACAATGTTCAGAAAGGGTTTGCTATGGAAATAAAAATAAAGAAGAAACTCAGAGATGAGTTTGATAAGATTGAAATAGATAAAGACACAACCATTGAAAAGCTGGTTCAAAAGTATGCAGAAGAGCTGCCGTTTACTGTAGTTGCAGCCAAAAAAGACAACAGGCTTGTAGAACTTACAGAAACAATTGATACTCCCTGCAGTATAGAATTGCTTGATATACGTACACAGGCTGCAAATCTTATTTATCAGTACAGCCTCTCCCTTATATATCTCAAAGCAGTAAAGGATATTTTAGGTAATGTGAACGTTGATATACAAAATTCACTCAGCAAAGGACTTTATACTTCAATAGGGGATGATATGGAGCTGACAGATGAACAGATTAAGGTAATTGAGGCGAGAATGAGAGAAATTGTAGAAGCGGATATGCCTTTTGTTAAAGAAGAAGTTTCGGTAAGTGAAGCGGAAAAAAGATTTATAGATTTTGATCAGCCGGAAAAACTTGCACTTCTTCATAAAAAAGCAGACAAGGTAAGATTCTATTCTCTTGCAGGATACAGTAATTTCTTTTATGGACTGATGGTACCTTCAACAGGATATATCAGATATTTTGAGCTTAAAAAATACAGAGAAGGCGTTATAGTCAGATTCCCTCATCCATCTATGCCTGATGTGATTCCTGAATATAGGGAAGAAGCTAAGATGTATGATGCATTTGGAGAGGCTACAATAAGAGGGCGTATAATGGGTGTTTCCTTTGTTTCAGACCTTAACCAAAAGGTTAAAACAGGTGAATACAAAGAACTTATTCAGCTTTCAGAGGCATTGCATGAGAAAAAAATCGCTGAAATAGCTGACATGATTACAGAAAGCAGTAAAAGGATTATTCTGATAGCAGGACCATCATCATCAGGTAAAACAACTTTTGCAAGGAGACTTTGCATACAGCTCAAAGTAAATGGCCTTAATCCTTTATATCTTGGGACAGACGACTATTTTGTAGAAAGAACCCATACACCTGTTGATGAGTATGGTGAGCCTGATTATGAAAATCTGAATGCAGTAGATATAGGTTTGTTTAACAGTAATATGAATGACCTGCTTGCAGGCAAAGAAGTTGATCTGCCAGAGTTTGATTTTATGAAAGGCGAGAAAATATTCGGCAGGAGAATTACTAAGATAAATCAGACGCAGCCGATAGTGATTGAAGGAATTCATGCGCTGAATAATGATCTGACTCCGTATATAGATGATGAAGAAAAATTCAGGGTTTATATAAGCCCGTTTACGCAGCTTAATATTGACAGACACAATAGAATACCGACGACAGATGCAAGAATGCTCAGAAGACTTGTCAGAGATTATCAGTACAGAGGACACAGTGCGCAGGCAACCATCAGCTCGTGGCCGAAAGTCAGAGCCGGTGAAGATAAAAACATATTTCCATATAATGATCAGGCTGACGTGCTTTTTAATTCGGTTCATATATATGAGCTTGCTGTACTCAAAAAATATGCGGAGCCCCTGCTCAGACAAATCAAAAAAGATGAGCCGGAGTATTGTGAAGCTGTAAGGATGCTTAGGTTTCTGAGATTCTTCAGAACCATAGAAGATGATTCGATTATAGTCAACAATTCTATAATCAGAGAGTTTATAGGGGGAAGCATCTTTGTAGAGTAAGGGGATGCATTATTCTCCTGTCAGATATCTTGCAAATGCCAGCTGGCTTTCAGTCCTGTGGCTCCTGCTTATAGTTATATTCTGTCCGTCACGCATGATAAAGCAACCACTTTCCAGTGACTTTACTTTGGACAGATCAATCAGGATGCTGTTGTGACAATGGTGAAAAGTTTCAGGAACCATACCTTTGACATCCTCAAGTTTGCCATAAAACGAACAGAGAAGCTTTCCTTCACGTCCGATAACATTTATCTTTCTTCTGTCACGCTCAAAGGTGAAAATGTCTGTATAAGGTATGATGTATTTGCCTGTTTTGTTTTCGGCAACAAAAAAACTTTCGGATGCCGAGTCAAGCTTATTGATTGCCTTGGACATGGCTTTTTTGAGAGTTTCGTTGCTTACGGGCTTGTTCATAAAATATATATGGTTTACATCATATACCGCTTCGTAGTAATCAGTATATCCTGACATGAATATAATCTGGCTGTCAGGGCGCAGGTCGAGTATCTTGTCGGCAAGACTGATGCCGTTGCAGTTACCAAGATCAATATCCATAATAAAGATGCTTGCATCGAAGGCACCGTCGCTGAGATCTTCAAGCATTGATTTACCATTTGAAAAGGCAAAAATTTTGCCAACATCCTGCAAATTCAGATCTTTAAGCATGCTTTTTACGTATGTTATGCTTTCGGGCTGATCATCACAAATTGCCATGTTCCACATTTACTCTACCTCTCTGACTGGAATTACTGATATGACTTCAAAGGAGTCTCCATTGTCTTTGTAATTGAGAGCACCCTTGTGTTTTTTGATTGTTTTTTTGACGATTTTACTGCCAAGCCCATGATTTTGGCTGTCCTCTTTGGTAGTTGCCATATTGTGTTCGAGAGGAGCCTCATTTGCAGGCTTGCTATTCTTGACTGCAAGTATCCACTGACCTCCTGCTATGCTGCTTTTGAGGCTTATCCATGGATTTTCGGTTCGCTGCGCCGCTTCGATGGCATTATCAAGCAGGTTGCCGAAAATGCCAATATATTCCTCGTCGGTAATAGAATCGACATTGAGAGCGTTGCATGACAGATCAAATATGATGCCCTGATTTGCGCATGTTTTTTTCTTGTATGCAAGAAGTGCATCAACTACGGGTTGACCGCAATAATGCTCCCCTACGTATTTTTCACAGTCTGAAACAAGCTCTTCAAGGAAGTCGCTGTTTTCTTTTTTGCTTTCTATTTCTTCGAGGAGAGTTTTGATTTCTTTTTCATACTGCTCGATTTCTCCAAGCTGTGATGATTGGAGCTCCTGTTTCTTTTGGAGAAAGTCTTTTTTGTATCTTGCTTTGATAATTATGTATATAATTGCGACTATAACAAGCAAGGCTGCTGTGCTTGCTATGATTATAAGGGATCTTAGAGCTGCTGCTGTCATTGCTTTGAAATATCCTCCTTTTTTTATCGTTGTATCCGGCTACAGTATATGCTGCAAGACGGTTGTTAAGATCATGCTTTGCTTCTCTTGCCTCTTGCTGGGCTTTGAGAATTCTCTGATATTGCTGGTTCTGAACCTCTATTTTTATCTGCATGAGGCGATTTTCTTCTTTTGTCTGCAGGAACACACTTGTAAAAAATATAATCAGGCATACTGAAACGCATGCGAGTAATATGCCATAGCATATAACGACAGGTCCCTGCATCATGTTGTCAGAATCAAGAGCAGCAAAATTTTTTATTATCATGAATGCAGACAGTGGTAGAATCATTCCCCAAAACAGAAGTAGCTTCAGTTTTTTCTTGAGATTTGACATGAATGTCATACATTTGCGACAAATAGCAAGAGAAACTGCGAAACATATCACTGTTGCCATCATTCGTATAATGAAATCGGATTTTGTTGATGTGAGTCTGTCAAACCACATATTCACATCTGTTCCTGACAGCATGCTATATATTGCTGTAAACATTGCTATCAGCGCTGTGCCTATGATGTTATACGTGAACTGATAAAAATACTCTAAAATGAGCATGTCTATAATTTTATCCCTGCGAACCAGTAATATATTTACAAGCTCTGCCAAAAGCCATGTCAGCAGCAGAACAGTGCTGTTTTCTGATACGGGAGATATAGATACATATGCAAGCTCATTGAGGCCATACACGACTGCTGCTATCAGCATTGTCATATATACATTTGACCTGAGCCATGGCTTATAAATTATCGGATATTTGGCAACATGGCCTGCAGCCATAAGAAGCGAGTCGATGATTTCGTAAACAATCATATATTAAAGCCTTTCATTAACTTCATGGTGTAAAGTTTAATGGGTTTCATTGTAAAAGTCAAATTGCGGCAAACAAAAGATTACAGTTGGCATGTTAAAAGTTACATGGAGATAAAACAGTGCAAAAAAGATGTATAATGTGCAGGTAATATAATAGAGAGGGTTTATGAAAGCACCGCATACAGTATGGATTTGGGGGTGCTTTTTGTGTGCAAAATACCGCAACAAAATGTCTTGACATTGATACTTTCATATCGTAAAATCTTTTGGTGTATATACACATATATATACTAAAGTAAAGTGTAAGTCTTGGAGGACAATATGGAAGGACAGAATAAGACAGTTAAAGAAAAAGGCAGATTCGGTAAATTTCTTGAGCGAAAGAATATCGAGTTTTCTGCCAAGAGGTATGGAATAGATGCTCTTGGTGCTATGGCTCAGGGGCTGTTTGCATCACTTCTGATTGGAACAATCATCTCAACTATAGGCGAACAGGCAGGGATTGAGTTTCTTGTTACAATAGGTGGATATGCCAAGGCTGTGGCAGGTCCTGCAATGGCCGTTGCTATAGGTTATGCACTTCAGGCACCGCCGCTTGTGCTGTTTTCGCTGGTAGCTGTGGGAGGTGCGGCAAACGAGCTTGGAGGTGCAGGAGGACCTCTTGCTGTTCTCGTGGTTGCAATATTTGCAGCAGAGTTTGGTAAAGCAGTATCAAAGGAGACTAAGGTTGATATAATCGTGACGCCGTTTGTAACAATATTTGTGGGAGTCATGCTTTCAATGTGGTGGGCACCTCCAATTGGCGCTGCAGCAAGTGCAGTAGGAAGCCTCATAATGTGGGCTACAGTGTTAAAGCCTTTCCTCATGGGAATTTTAGTTTCTGTTATAGTAGGCATAGCACTCACGCTCCCTATAAGCAGTGCGGCAATATGCGCAGCCCTTGGCCTTACAGGTCTTGCAGGCGGTGCCGCAGTTGCAGGCTGCTGCGCTCAGATGGTAGGGTTTGCATTTATGAGCTTTAGAGAAAACAGATGGGGAGGACTTCTTTCACAGGGCATAGGAACCAGTATGCTTCAGATGGGCAACATAGTGAGGAATCCGAAAATCTGGATACCACCGACACTTACGTCAGCTATAACAGGACCTATTGCAACGTGCATATTTCATCTTGAAATGAATGGTGCAGCTATAGCCTCAGGAATGGGGACGTGCGGACTTGTAGGACAGATAGGAGTATATACAGGCTGGGCTGCAGATGTGGCATCGGGCGCTAAGGATGCAATAACATTTATGGACTGGACAGGGCTTATTCTCATCTGCTTCGTGCTTCCTGCGGTACTGACTCTTATATTCGGAGCAATATTCCGCAAAATGGGCTGGATTAAGGACGGAGATTTGAAACTGGATTAGATAATATATAAAATATGGGGCATCAACAATAGATGCCTCATATTTTTGTTTGAAAATAACAAAAAACAGTAGATTTGTTGTAACTTTTTTGATATAATCTAAGAACACTCAATTGAAAGAGCTTTTTATCGGTCAAATTTATAATTTATAGATGAACAGAGGAGATGAACTTATGGGACTAAAAGTGGCTAAATTCGGAGGGTCTTCTGTGGCTGACGCCATACAGCTTATGAAGATCAAAAATATAATCGAGGCTGACAGCGAGAGAAGGTATATTGTAGTATCAGCACCAGGCAAGAGATTTGACAAAGACAACAAAATCACAGACCTTCTTTATCTTTGCAAGACCCATATGGATCACAATCTGTCATACGAACAGGTAATACAGGTGATACAGGACAGGTATGTGGCGGCAGCAGTAGGTCTTGGACTTGATATAGATTATGACAGGCAGTTCCAGATAATCAAAGACAAGATGGCAAATGAAGAGGCTACAGCTGATTATCTTGCAAGCAGAGGAGAATATCTTAATGCCATACTTGTTGCAGATTTTCTCGGATATGATTTTGTAGATACAGAGAAACTTATAAAATTTTCAAGCAAAGGCAAGCTGCTTGCAGATGAAACTAATGAAGCACTTGCGGCAGAGCTTGCAAAGCACGAAAAAGCTGTGCTTCCAGGATTCTACGGCAGTACTCCTGACGGCAAAATCAAAACCTTCTCAAGAGGGGGCTCTGATATTACAGGAGCATTAGTTGCAAGAGCAGCAAAAGCCGATATATATGAAAACTGGACAGACGTATCAGGATTTCTGATGGCAGACCCAAGAATAGTAGACAATCCTAAGCCGATAGCTGAGATATCCTACAAAGAATTAAGAGAGCTTTCGTATATGGGTGCTTCAGTGCTTCACGAAGAGGCTATATATCCTGCAAAGGAAGACAATATTCCTATTAATATCAGAAATACCAACATACCCGAAGACCCGGGAACAATCATTACAGCAGATGCACCGCTTTCGGATCACGTTATAACAGGTATTGCAGGCAGCAAGAATTTCACTGTAATCGGACTTTCAAAGAGCATGATGTCGCAGGAGGTTGGCTTTGTCAGAAGACTTGCAGGAGTATTTGCAGACAATGATGTTAGCCTTGAGCATATGCCAAGTGGTATAGATACTATTTCAGTAGTTGTTGACAATGATGAGCTTAATGGCAAGCTTGATGATATAGTTGATGAAATCCAGAGACAGCTTCAGCCTGACACACTTGATGTATTTGAGAATATGGCCCTTATAGCGACTGTAGGCAGAGGCATGTCGGCAAGAACCGGCACTTCCGCCAGGTTGTTTGCAGCACTTGCAAAAGCCGATGTTAATATCAGAATGATAGATCAGGGTTCAAGTGAGATTAATATAATTGTGGGAGTGCAAAACAAAGATTTCGAAAAAGCAGTAAAAGCCATTTATGATGCATTTGTAGAATAGGAGAGTATGGGGAGCATAAAGCTCCCTGTTGTATTTAAATTATGAAAATAGTATGTATAGGTAATAGTATAGTAAATGGTTTTCCTCTAAGGAGAAGCGAGTGCTTCACTGGTCTTTTGAAGAGTCGTTACGGGTACGAAACAATCAACAAGGGGATAAACGGCGATACTACAAATGGAATATATCAGAGATTTGATAGTGATGTTATTGCAAACAGTCCTGATGCGTGCCTGCTGCTTACGGGGACCAATGATTTCATAGGTGGCAGCGATATAGATGCTGCTTTTGAAAATATTATCAAAATATTAACAAAAGCGAGGCAGCTTGAAGCAATGAAGATGATACTGCTGACGCCTTTGCTTACATATCCTGAAAAGGCAGAGCGTATGTGGGTACC
>CAVAON010000037.1:0-20021 GCA_963590215.1 Anaerovoracaceae bacterium
ATATACTGAACTTCGTGAAAGATTTGGGCTTAAATCTCAAATGGCTCAGTCTGTAGTTAAGACTGTCATAGCCAGATACAAAACTATTCTTGAGAACGAATCCAAGTGGATTAAGCCATCTTTTAAAAAGCCACAGTACGACCTTGTTTGGAATAGGGATTACTCGCTGACACAGAACTGCTTTTCAGTAAACACCCTAAATGGTCGTGTGAAGCTGCCATATTTTGCTGAAGGTATGTCTAAATATTTTGACCATACAATAAACAAAATCGGGGCTGTCATTTTGGATACAGCGGCAGGCAGCATTCAGAACCCATTCAGTTGCATTTACGCTGTCAATGGCAGGAGGCGCTTCAAGCTCATATCTTTCAAGTAGAGCATCGTCTGGAGTCTGTGCACTCAGTCCTATATCTGCTCCGTCTCCATATACGCCAAGGACCTTGTCTTTTACGGTAAAAAGTGCAGTACTTCCTCCATGCTCTTTGTAATGCCGCAGAATTGTTTTAGCCTTCATATATCCGCGTTCTTCTATAAAGCCCTCCTCTTCAGTAGCAGGGTTATAGTAATAATTGCCTGTAACCTTTGTTTCTTCAGGCCATTTGCCTGATAATATGCATGCATGATTTACATTTGTAACAGATGGCATAGCTCCCTGAACTGTCTTGAAAAATCCACGTTCAGAAGCAATGCGAAAAACGTCGGGTGCTGTGTCAGGTGTTATATAGTCGGGTTTGCAGCCGTCTATAACGAGTATCATTGATTTTTTTCCTAAATGTCCTTTTGTGTATTGATGGGCAGGGATATAATCTGCCCGATGTTTTAATTTTTGAGAGCCTGCATAGGTGCAGGAATACGACCACCTCTGTTAATCATTATAGCAGGTGATTTTTTGTTTACGTTCATAACAGGACCTCTCCCAAGAAGACCTCCGAAATCAAGCTCATCACCTTCATTAAGACCTATCGCCGGGATTACCCTGACTGCAGTAGTTTTAGAATTTACCATGCCTATAGCTGCCTCGTCAGCTATGATCGCAGATATTATTTCAGACGGAGTGTCTCCGGGAATCACAATCATGTCAAGGCCTACAGAGCATACTGCTGTCATGGCTTCAAGTTTTTCTATCGTAAGTGATTTATCTCTTGCCGCAGCTATCATGCCTGCATCTTCTGTTACCGGTATGAATGCACCTGAAAGTCCTCCTACATTTGAGGAAGCCATAACGCCACCTTTTTTGACTGCATCATTTAGCATTGCAAGGGCCGCAGTAGTACCGCAGGCTCCGCACTGCTCAAGACCTATTTCTTCGAGTATATATGCAACCGAATCTCCAATTGCAGGAGTTGGTGCAAGTGATAAATCTATAATTCCAAAAGGAATATCGAGAGCTTTGGATGCTTCTGCACCTACAAGCTGTCCCATTCTAGTGATTTTAAATGCGGTTTTTTTGATTTTATCTGCAACCTCATTAAGAGATGCATCCTTTGGCATTTTGGCAAGAGCAGACCTTACAACTCCGGGACCTGAAACACCCACATTAAGAACGCAGTCAGGCTCCCCGACGCCATGAAATGCTCCAGCCATAAACGGATTGTCTTCAGGAGCATTACAAAAAACAACAAGCTTGGCAGCACCTATGCATTGATTATCCTTAGTAAGCTCAGCTGATTTTCTGACTACTTCGCCCATCATTTTTACAGCATCCATATTGATACCTGTTTTGGTTGAACCTACATTGACAGAAGAGCATACAAAATCTGTTTCAGCAAGTGCTCTTGGTATGGATTCTATCAGCTCTCTGTCACCTGCAGAAAATCCCTTTTGAACGAGGGCTGAATATCCTCCTATGAAATTTACGCCTATGTCCTTTGCAGCACGGTCAAGAGTTTTGGCATATTTGACAGGATCTCCGCCTGAAGCGGCAAGAAGCATTGCTATCGGTGTTACCGATATTCTTTTGTTTACAATAGGGATGTCGTATTTTTTTTCGATAGCTTCTCCTGTGCTGACAAGATTTTTTGCGAGCCCGTATATTTTGTTATATACTTTTTCGCAGGATTTATCTATATCTGAATCACAGCAGTCGAGAAGAGAAATACCCATGGTTATTGTTCTGATGTCAAGATTTTCTTCCTGTATCATGGTTATAGTTTCCATGATGTCTGTCATATTAAGCATTATATTCCTCCTAAATCCTGTGCATTGAATTGAATATATCCTCGTGCATTACGTGTATCTGCATGTCTGGAACTTCTTTTGAAATGTTTTTTTTGAGTATGTCTATTTCACATGACATCTTTGATATATCAATTAACATTACCATTGCAAAATATTCATGAAGAACTGACTGAGTAACTTCAACCACGTTTGCATTTACTTCTGCACAGGCCCCTGCAACTTTGGCAAGGATACCCACCATATCTTTTCCTATTACTGTTACAACTGCTTTCATTTGTTTTTCTCCTTATGAATTTATCTTAACATTTTATCACAAAGTATTTGTTTCTATCAAGAGCCTCATCTGCCTTGAAGGATATATGGATTTCCGGGTATTTTGCAGCAAAATATTTTTTGTTGGAGCCTCCGTGCCCGGCAGCGTTTGAAATATCTTTTGGATTGCACAAAACAGTGATATTTCCTTTGTGAAATGTGATTTGCTTTTCTATTTCCTCTCTTGCAATGGAGCTTTCGACAAGCTGTCTGAATGCAGGATGATATGTGCCTCCTGTAATTGACCCGTTTTCGTTAATGATGTCAGTTGATTTGAGCCCCACCCTTAATATATTTATTCCGGCATCATCAAGAATTCTGTACATTTCCTTTGTTGTTGATACTGCCTCATCGAGTGTAAGAGGCATATATTCTCCACGCTTGTACATTTCAAGAAGCTCAGTATCCTCTATGATTATTGTAGGATAAAGCCTTGCTGAGTCAGGAGCAATTTTTACTGTTTCACGGGCTGAATATATGCAGCTTTCGAGGCTGTCACCGGGAAGCCCTATCATAAGCTGTATGCCAAGAGAAAATCCGTATTCTTTAATCAGATTGCAGGCATCATATACTACAGCCGCATTATGGCCTCTGTTTGATTTTTGCAGTACAGAATCATCAAAGGACTGAACGCCAAGTTCTATGACATCTACAGAAAATCTCTTCAGGTTATCAAGTATATTCTTATCTATATAATCCGGTCGCGTAGACATATGGATTTTATCTATTATGCCTCGTTTTTTGTAGTCATAAGCTATAGCAAGAAATCTGCTTTGTTCTTCCATAGGAATACCTGTAAAGCTCCCTCCAAAAAACGACAGCTCTATGGTATCCATATTCATATTGTCTAATGTTGAAAGGTATGTTTTAATTGTGTTTTTTATGTCTTCTTCCGTCACATCGCCCTGCCTTGCCGTTATTTTTTTCTGATTGCAAAAAACGCAGTCGTTGGGGCAACCGCGATGACTTATGAAGATAGGAATTATTGCGTGTTTTTTCATAATATTGATCCAATATCCTCCAGGGGATAATCAAAATGTTTTATTCTGAGGCCTCTGCTTTCGATAAAATCTTTTATTCTGATATAATCAGGATGTGCCGATATGTTGCCATTAAAAATCACTTCATCTCCGATGCGGCCACAGGTGCCTCCTATGAATCCATAATCGAAGCCTTTGAGCAATATATGCCCCGGGCTTATGAGCAGGGTATCAATTTCGGGTGATATTGCCTTAAAAATACCTCTGTCGGATGTGATTACAGAGGCTTCATCTATAATAGCAATATTGCATTTGGAATAACCCTGATTCACGTGGATTATATGCATACCTTTTGACTTTGCTGCATCAAGCAGGCGCATAGCAGTGTATTTGGTATTGTGGATAAAGTATCTGCCTGTGCATGCTGCATTGAATGATATGTCTGCAGGATAACAATATCCGATTTCGTTTTCGTTTGCAAAAATTATTTCATCACCAAGTTTGCACATATATATGTCCGGGTGTGTAGCAATTGCAGGGTAGACCAGGTTTGTTGCTTTAATTACAGTCACTTCATCCAGCTTCTTTAGATATTCAGTTAATCTGCTGTTTGCAAGCTCTGATACGTATATCATTTGATTTTATCCTTCAGGGTTTCCCTTAGTGCTGAAAATGATTACACTTATAATTATTACAGCACCGCCTATGAATGTGCCCATGTCTGGGATTTCATGCAGCATTATAAGGGCTATGATTGTGGCTATCAGCGGATTTATAAATAGGTAGTTTGAGGCTTCACTTGTCCGCTCTGCAAGAGAGATGGATTTGCTCCACAGGTAATATGCAAAAGCACTTGGCAGTATGCCAAGATATATTGCGGCCATGTTTGCTCCCATTGTAGCACCTGCAACATCCTGTATGGTTCCCGGCAAAAATCCCAGCATTTCAATTGCTCCAAATACTGCACTCCATGTGGCAATTTCCATTGCAGTATATCCTTTCTCGGATAGCATACGGTTCAGAACATTGTATATTGCAAAGACAAGAGCACAAAGAAACATCCACAGTACACCTATTCCGACGCCAAAACCCGAATCAGCAGAGCCGAATATACTGTCGCCGAAAAGAAGTATTACAACACCGATAAATGCAGCCACTATGGATAACCAGCCGACAGCGTTGATTTTTTCTTTGTAGAGCTTATATACGGCGATTGATGTCAGGATTGGAGTGGTGGCACATATTACACTTCCCTCGGATGATGACAGTGTTTCAAGTCCGAGATTGAAGAATATGAAATATATCGAATAACCGGCTGCGCCTGAGATTAGAAACCAGCCACAGTCTTTAATACTGAATGGTTTTCGCATGCCTGTGAATGCCCCGATGATGAGCAGTATCACAGCAGCAAGCAGGCAGCGGATAAGTCCGAGATTAAAGGATGATATCTGATCACCGATTACTCTTGTGAAGGGAAATCCTGATCCCCACAGGAGAACTGTGGCAAATGCAAAAATATTGACTTTGAATTTGTTGCTCATTATGTGCACCTCTGAATACTATATGGATTTTTTAAGTCAGTATATTTTAACATAATAATGGGCGGGGGACAACCGGATAAAGGGCAGTTTTGTCATAAAGGAACAAACCGAACAAACAAAGAATATTTGAAAAATATACAGGTAAAGTATATAATAAAAATATATTGCGAGATGGGAGGAGTGTATATGAAGCCGGGAAAATACAGACATTACAAAGGCGGAGAGTATGAACTTTTGTGCACTGCCATTCACTCAGAAACTTTAGAGCCAATGGCTGTCTACAGAGCACTTTACGGTGATATGAGGGTTTGGGTAAGGCCCCTTGCCATGTGGGATGAAGATATCTCTACCGAAAACGGTACGGTCAAAAGGTTTACATATATGGATTAGAGCCGGGAGGGACAATATATGCAAAAAATCAGATTGGTGCCTGATGTTCCCTCTGCAACAAAGCTGGATATATTATATCAAAAGATAAAGGATAAATTTTAAATATACAGGAGGAAGTATGAAACTTGAATATGAGGCAAAAAACGTATACAAAGAAACTGCAGACAGAGAGAAGATAAACACATTCTGCGAGGGATACAAGAGCTTTCTTGATGATTGCAAGACAGAAAGATTATGTGCAAAAGAAGCACAAAAAAAACTTGAAGAAGCCGGATTTACAAGATATGGCGGCGAGAAACTGAAACCGGGTGACAAATATTATATGGTTTACAGAAACAAAGTAACAATCGCTTTTATTGCAGGCAGGCAGGATATCGAAAAGGGCATCAATATTATAGTTTCTCATGTTGACAGCCCAAGGCTTGACCTTAAACCTCATCCGCTTTATGAGGACGGGAATATATGTTTACTCAAGACCCATTATTATGGGGGAGTAAAAAAATATCAGTGGACAGCAGTTCCTCTGATGCTTACGGGCGTGATAATAAACAGCGCAGGAGAAAAAATAGATGTCAGCATAGGTGACAATGATGAAGATCCCGTATTTTATATAAGCGATCTCCTTCCTCATCTTGCGTCGGAACAGATGGACAGAAAACTGCGTGAAGGCATTAAAGGTGAAGAGCTTAATGCATTTGCGGGAACCGTCCCGGCAGATGATGAAGAAAAAGACGCTGTAAAGCGTAATGTGCTGATGCTTTTGAATGAGAAATATGATATAACTGAGGAGGATCTGATAAGTGCAGAGCTTACACTGGTGCCGGCATTAAAAGCAAGAGATTCCGGATTTGACAGGAGCCTTGTTGCGGCTTATGGCCAGGATGACAAAGTATGCGCATATACGTCAATGAAAGCACTGATAGACACAGAGACACCAGAAAAAACAGCACTGTGCATATGGGCTGACAAAGAAGAAATAGGTTCTATGGGAGTTACGGGAATGCAGGCTGATTTTTTCAAAAATTTCCTCGGGAGACTGGCAGAATCAAACAATGCAAGTATATATGATGTCATAGATAATTCGATGTGTCTTTCAGCAGACGTGGATGCCGCATTTGATCCTACTTACAAAGATGCTTATGATGTGAACAATTCAGCTAAGCTTGGATGCGGTATTGTGCTTACCAAGTATACAGGAGCAAGAGGTAAATCAGGCACTTCCGATGCTCCGGCTGAGATGGTTGGAAAAATAAGAAAGATTTTTAATGATAACAATGTTATCTGGCAGATGGGAGAGCTTGGCAAGGTTGATAAAGGCGGCGGAGGCACAGTTGCACAATTTATAGCTAACAGAGGAATTGATACAATTGATTGTGGAGTTGCAGTTATTTCAATGCATGCACCATATGAAGCAGTATCAAAGGCAGATGTATATATGGCATACAGAGGATACAGTGCATTTTACAGTGCAAAATAGGCTGTACAACTCAAAGATTGGATTAGGAAATGGTTTTACTCACAGGAGAACATATCGCAAAGAGCTACAGTGAAAAACCTCTTTTGCAGGATGTTGATATAAGCATACATGAAAACGACAAAATAGGACTTGTAGGAGTTAACGGGAGCGGCAAATCGACGCTCCTTAAAATCATAGCAGGTGAAATAGAGGCAGAAAGTGGCACGATTATACGAAATAACCGGCTTAAAACAGCTTACCTGGGGCAGAACCCGGAGTATGAGCCGGCGCTTACCATAATTGAGCAGGTTATGGCATATACTAATAGGGATATCCCGGAATATATGTGCAAATCGATGCTTAATCAGGTAGGGATGAAAGAACACGATAAAAGCATGGCCGCTCTTTCAGGAGGAGAAAGAAAACGTGTTGCCCTTGCTGCAGTAATGGTTAAGGAATCCAACCTCCTTATACTTGATGAGCCTACAAACCATATGGACAGTGACATAATTGAATGGCTTGAGGAACAGCTTGTGCAGTACAGAGGCGCAGTGTTTATGATAACTCATGACAGATATTTTCTTGAGAGAGTCACAGATAAAATCTGCGAAATCGAAAATGGCAGGCTGATTACGTATGAGGGTAATTACGACAGATATCTGCAGATGAAAGCAGAGCGTCATGAAATGAGCCTTGCAAGTGAAAGAAAAAGAGCTGCCATATACAAAAAGGAATTAAGATGGATAAGATGGTCTGCACCTGCGAGAACAACCAAAGCAAAAGGCAGAATAGAAAGATTCCATCAGCTTGAGGAAAGCAAACTTGAAATAGAAAATCCGCATCTTGAAATAGGCACATCAAGTTCACGTCTTGGCAAAAAGATAATTGAACTAAAAAATATAACTAAAGGATATGGGGATAGAGTTCTCATTAGAGATTTTTCATATATGGTTCTCAGAAATGATCGAATAGGCATTGTGGGACCAAATGGATGTGGCAAAACAACATTGCTTAAGATTCTAATGGGGCTGGAGTCTCCAGACAGCGGCAGCATAGAAATTGGCGAAACCGTAAGAATAGGATATTTTTCGCAGGAAAGTACCCGGCTTGATCCTGAGAAGAGAATCATAAAATTTATAGAGGAAATTTCAGACAATGTTAAGACAAACGATGGATACCTCTCAGCATCACAGATGCTTGAAAGATTTCTTTTTCCTCCATATATGCACAGCGTGCAGATAGGCAGGCTTTCAGGAGGTGAAAAGCGCAGACTTTATCTTTTGAGCATACTTATGCAGGCACCCAATGTGCTGATATTTGATGAGCCTACCAACGATCTTGATATAGATACGCTGGCGGTCTTAGAAGATTATCTTGATGATTTTCAGGGAGCTGTCATTATGGTATCTCATGACAGATATTTTCTTGACAGACTTGCTGTAAGGACTTTCGGATTTGAAGAGGACGGAAATATCAGACACTGCATCGGCGGATACAGTAATTATGCAAATGATAGAGATAAAAGGCAAAAGGAAGCAGCAGAAATTTCTCAAAGCAAGGCTGAGATTTCAAGTAAAAAATCAGATGGCAGAAATCAAAGCCCTAAAAAACTCAGGTTTTCATACAAAGAACAACGGGAGTATGAAACCATCGAGGATGATATAGGACAAATCGAAAACGAAATTAAAAATATTGAAGAGGAGATGCTCAAATATTCTTCTGATTTTGAGAGGCTTTCTGCTTTGTCAGAACAAAAGGATATGCTTGATATGCAGCTGATTGAGAAAATGGAAAGGTGGGAATACCTTTCAGAGCTTGCAGTAAGAATCGAAAATGGCGAGACAAAATGATATTCTTTACAAACTCTTCACATTTAATACGCAAAGAAGACATATGCACGTGTATAATAATAACTGTAGACAAAATACAATTTCATTTTCACTTTCCTTTATTTATGAAAGACGGCTTCATTTCGGAGCTGTCTTTTTTTCTGTCCTTTGAAACATCTTTGTGGTAAAATAATATAGATATATTAAATAACAGGGAGGCAAGTTGATGCTTACAATAGATATGAACGTATTAAGACCGCACAAAATAGCAATAGGAAGAAATTTGCTGCATGATTGCGGCAAGTATATAAAATGGGTACATGAACCATGCAGCGTGCTTGTTATAACTGATGAAGAAGTGGACGAGCTTTATGGAGATATGGTTGCTGCAAGCCTTGAAGAAGAGGGATTTGAACAGTATAGGTTTGTATTTGCCGCAGGAGAGCAGAGCAAAAATCTTGGCCTTATAGACAGTGTATATCAGGTGATGAGCGAAAAAGAATTTGACAGAACAGACCTTATAGTTGCGCTTGGAGGCGGTGTTGCAGGAGATATAGCAGGATTTGCAGCATCAACGTATATGAGAGGCATAGAGTTCATACAGATACCTACAACCATGCTGGCTATGATAGATGCGGCAATAGGAGGCAAAAACGAAATTATAACATCTGCGGGAAAAGATATGGTTGGAACCTTCTGGATGCCAAGTCTTGTGCTGTGTGATGTCGATACACTTGACACTTTGCCTGATGAGCTGTTCAGAGATGGTCTTGCTGAGGCGATCAAATATGGCATCATATCAGGAAATGAACTTTTTTCACTGTTTGAAAACGGTATAGACAGAGACAATATGGAAGACATTATAGGCAAATGTATAGAGCTCAAAAAAGAATACGTCGAAAAAGATGTATATGATCAGCATATACGTAAAATGCTTAATCTCGGACATACAATAGGCAATGCAATAGAAGCAGCAAGCGGATATTCGATTTCACATGGAGATGCAGTGGCATCAGGGATAATCGCAATGGGTGAGATATTTGATACACCTTGTATCGAAAGACTCAAGGACACCTTTGAAAAATGTGGTTTTGATATGAATGAGATTGATTTTACAGCAGAAGAACTGGCTCCTTATGCTGCTGCAGACAAGAAAAAAGGCGGAGATTTTGTTGTAATAGTTATACCAAGAGATATAGGTGTATGCGAGCTTGAAAGACTGCCTCTTGATGAAATAGAGACAAAGCTCGAAAAGGTATGCATATAGCTATGCAACAGTAGAGCAAAGGGATTTATGGAGTATATTTCGAATATTGATTTTACAGTGCTTAACTGGCTGCATGACAGCCTGTCATGCGGATTTTTGGACAGCTGTATGCCGATTGTTACAAAGCTGGGAAGCAAAGGCTTCATATGGCTTGTAATTGCATTTATAATGATCTGCACAAAAAAATATAGGAAATGCGGCATTATTATGGTGATAAGCCTCATAGCAGGGGTTATCATAGGCAATCTGTTTCTCAAAAACATCATTGCAAGACCAAGACCCTGCTGGTTAAATGAAGAATTTCATATGCTTGTCGGAATCCCCGGCGATTATTCGTTTCCATCAGGGCATACGCTTTCGTCAGCGGCATGTGCTACCGTGCTCACCCTCGAAAACCGGAAGTTTGCTTATGGTGCGGTGCCTTTGGCAGTACTTATAGCTTTTTCAAGACTGTATCTTTATGTGCATTTTCCTACTGATATAATCGGAGGTGCACTGATAGGAATCGCAATAGGATATGCAGCATATATGGTCACATTAAGACGAATAAAATAAAGAGGAATATTTATGGGATTTACACATCTTCATGTACATACTGAATACAGTCTCCTTGACGGAGCAGCCAGAATCAAAGATGTTGTGGCAAAAGCAAAAGAGCTTGGGATGACATCTCTTGCTATCACAGATCATGGCGTAATGTTCGGTGTGATTGAATTTTACAGAGAATGCATCAAAAATGGAATAAAACCGATAATAGGCTGTGAGGTTTATACTGCGGCAAGAACCATGGATCACAAGGATGCCGAAAAAGACAAGCATCAGGGACATCTTGTGCTGCTTGCAAAAGATGATACCGGGTATCATAATCTGATTAAAATAGTTTCCGAAAGCTATACCAGAGGCTTTTACTATAAACCGAGGGTAGACAAAAGTCTGCTTCGCAGATATAGCGATGGAATCATCGCTCTTTCAGGATGTCTTGCAGGAAACATTCAGAGATTTCTCATGCAGAGAAACTATGAGGCTGCAAAGCAGGAGGCTGCAGAGCTTACGGATATATTCGGAAAGGACAATTTTTATCTTGAAGTGCAAAACCAGGGGCTTGAGGAAGAGGCTGCGATATTGCCAGATATCAAAAGGCTGTCGCAGGAGCTTGATATTCCTATGGTTGCAACAAACGATGTGCATTATGTCAATCAGGAGGATGCAAAGGCCCAGGATGTGCTTTTGTGCATACAGACGCTGTCTACAGTTGATGATGCAGACAGAATGAAATTTCCAAATGATGAGTTTTATCTCAAAAGCGAAAAAGAAATGCGAAGCCTGTTTGCCGGAGTGGATGGAGCCTGTGACAATACAGAAGTAATAGCCGAAAGATGCAATGTGGAATTTACATTCGGGGAGCTGCACCTGCCCGAATTTGACGTACCGGAAGGCAAAACAGCAAGCCAGTATCTTGATGAACTTTGCGATGCCGGATTAAAAGAAAGATATGGTGATGAGGCCGAAAATCTCAGAGAAAGGCTTGACTACGAACTTTCGGTTATAAATCAGATGGGTTATGTTGAATATTTCCTCATAGTATGGGATTTCATCAATTATGCCAAAGAAAACGGTATAATGGTAGGGCCGGGCAGAGGATCGGCAGCGGGAAGTATTGTCTCGTATGTGCTCAGGATAACAGATATAGATCCAATCAAATACGGTCTCATATTTGAGAGGTTTTTAAATCCTGAGAGGGTAAGCATGCCGGATATAGATATAGATTTCTGCTACGAGAGAAGGCATGAGGTTATAGATTATGTCATATCAAAATATGGTAAAGATAAAGTAGCACAGATAATAACCTTTGGAACCATGAAAGCCAAAGCCGCAATAAGAGATGTGGGCAGGGCACTTAATGTCAGCTATGGTGAGACGGATGCCATTGCAAAGGCTGTGCCTGCTGATCCAAAGATGACTATTGACAAGGCTCTTGAGTTCAATCCGGACCTTCAAAAAATGTACGAATCAAATCCTACAGTAGCTAAGGTCTTAGATACTTCAAAAGCCCTTGAAGGTATGCCAAGACATGCATCAACCCATGCGGCAGGAGTAGTTATATCCAAAAAAAGCATTAACGAATATGTGCCCCTATATCTGGCTGAAAAAGGAGTGTCCACGCAGTTTCCTATGACAACCATAGAGGAGCTTGGCCTTCTCAAAATGGACTTTCTCGGACTTCGAAACCTTACAGTCATAAGGGATGCTCTTGAGATGATAAAAGCAAATCATGGGATAGATATAAATTTCTCATCCATGGATTACGATGATCCTGCAGTATATGAGCTTATAGCATCAGGCAACACTCAGGGTATATTTCAGCTTGAATCAGCAGGCATGACGCAGTTTATGAAAAATCTGCATCCTGACTGTTTTGAAGATATTGTTGCAGGAATATCTCTTTACAGACCGGGGCCTATGGGCTCTATCCCTACATATATCGAAAACAAAAAGAATCCCGAAAAAATCCAATATATAGATAAAAAGCTTGAGCCGATACTTTCTGTGACCTACGGCTGCCTTGTGTATCAGGAGCAGGTAATGCAGATAGTAAGAGAACTGGCAGGATATACTTATGGTCGCTCTGACCTTGTAAGAAGAGCCATGGGTAAGAAAAAAATGGATGTGATGCTTGAAGAAAAGCAGAATTTCATATATGGCAGGGATAACGAGGACGGAAGTATCGATATACTTGGCTGCATCAGAAACGGTGTATCCGAAAAAGCAGCAGAAGAAATCTATAGCCAGATGGTCACATTCGCCCAGTATGCGTTCAACAAGTCTCATGCAGCGGCATATGCTGTATTAGGTTATGAAACAGCATACCTTAAAACTCATTACCCGGTGGAATTCATGGCAGCACTTATGACCAGCGTTATGGGAGAACCTGCCCATATTGCAAAATACATGAAAAACTGCGCTGAGATGGGCATTGAAGTGCTCCCTCCAAGCGTACTTGACAGTCATGTAAAATTCACAGTAGAGAATGGCAAAATCAGATTTGGCATGATGGCAGTCAAAAATGTAGGAGAGGGCGTAATCAGAGAAATAATCAAAGCAAGAGAGGAAAAAGGCAGAGCATCTGATATATATAAATTCATAGAGAATCTTGACATACATGCAATAAACAAAAAAGCCATAGAATCACTTATTAAAGCAGGAGCTTTTGATTGCATCAACGAAAACAGGGCACAGCTTCTTGCAGTATATGAAAGCGCCATAGAGCTGGCACAAAATACTGCACGTAAAACCATAGAAGGACAGATTTCACTTTTTCAGATGACTGAGGAAGAAACAGGACTCGAAAACCTGGCTGTAAGGATGCCTGAAATAAATAATTTCCCCAAAGAAATAATTGCAGCAATGGAAAAAGAAATGCTTGGAGTATATCTGACATGGCATCCTTTGAATGAGTATATAGAGCTTATAGAAAAGATAGCAACCATCGCCAGTGACAGTCTTGACAGCGATGAAGCTGAAGCCGGCAACATCACAGACGGAATGAAGGTCACCATGGCAGGTATTGTTTCAGCTAAAAAAATGCTTACTACCAAAAACAACAAGAGGATGGCCTTTGTCGATATTGAAGACATGTATGGCATGTTTGAAGTTATTGTTTTTCCGAATGTATATGAAAAATACGCAGATTGTATTAGAGAAGACAATGTTGTTGTAATAAAAGGAAAGCTTAATTTCAAAGAAGATGAGGCTCCAAAGGTGATTGCAGATACAGTTACAGATATCAGAGTTGCTGCCAATGCAGGTAAACAGATAAAAATCAGGATACCAGAATCAGAAGAAAACGGGCTCACTAAAATAAATGAAGAAATAATCAGGCACAAGGGAGATACTCCTGTAATCATATATGCAAACGGTAAAATATATAGAGCAAAGCCTGATATGTGGGTAGAGCTTTCCGATGAATTCAAAGAAGCGATAGTCCAGATTGTAGGTGATGAGAATTTTAAGGAGGTATAGAGATGAAAAAAATAGGGGTTCTGACAAGCGGCGGAGATTCGCCGGGAATGAACGCTGCAATAAGAGCTGTCGTAAGATGCGGCATTGACAGAGGCATGTGTGTTTATGGCATCAACAGAGGATATGAAGGGCTGATTGACGGAGATATATGGGAGATGGACAGAGCCTCTGTTGGCGGAATTATACACAGAGGAGGGACAGTGCTTGGAACTGCAAGAAGCGAGAGGTTTATGACTTCTAAAGGACAGGACAAAGCAGTATCAGTCCTTGAAGCCTTCGGTATAGAAGGGCTTGTCGTTATAGGCGGTAACGGTTCACTTACAGGAGCGCTTGAGCTTGATAAAAGAGGCATCAGAATAATGGGGATACCCGGCACTATCGATAACGATTTGGGATATACTGACTATACCATAGGCTTTGATACGGCAGTAAATACAGTAATTGACGACATATCAAAATTGAGAGATACGTCATCTTCTCACGGCAGGACAACTCTCATCGAGGTTATGGGCAGGAACTGCGGAGATATTGCACTTAGAGCAGGGCTTGCGGGAGGCGCGGAGTTTGTTATGATTCCCGAAAGAGATTATGATATGGGTGATGTCTGCAGGAAGATACTTGAAGGCAGGGCAAGAGGCAAGAAGCACAGCATAATCATCAAGGCAGAGGGATCCAAGCTTTCCTCACAGGAGGTTGCACGCAGAATATCTGAAATCACAGGCAGGGAAACCAGAATGGTAGTGCTTTCATATTTGCAGCGCGGCGGCAGCCCTACTGCTGATGATAGAATACTTGCAACCATGACGGGTGCAAAAGCAGCAGAGCTTCTGTATGATGATGCAGACAGCAAAGCTATAGGAATTGTGGGAAACGAGATAACAGCACTTCCGCTTTATGATGCACTTCAGATTACAAGGGATATAGATCCGTATATGCTGGAGCTTGTAGACGTATTGTCTAAATAATTATGTGATATGAGCAGAATTCTTAATAAAGATCTGATATATGAGATACTATCTGTGGTTGGGGAAATCCCTGAAGGCAATGTCGCAACCTATGGGCAGATTGCAAGACTTATAGGCAGAGAGAAAAACTCAAGACTTGTGGGCAGAGTTCTGTCCATGGCGGAGTTTTATGGAGATTATCCGTGTCACAGAGTAGTAAACCACGCAGGCAGGCTTGCTCCGGGATGGGATATGCAAAAGCAGCTGCTTTTAGATGAAGGCGTGGAGCTAAAAGACGAAAACCATGTTGATATCAAAAAATATCAGTGGAAAATATAGAGTTATAAAGCGAAGGAGAGATTATATTTATGAAAAACTTTTTCAGAGACTGGAACTACAAAAAACATGCAAAGTTTGTTGCCGGTGTATATCTGACACTATATGCGATAGATATGACTGTCGGATATATCGTATGCAAAAAATGCCTTGACAAGGTACAGGAAATAAAGGAGGACTAAAACAATGAAAACATTCTTTGGAGAATTTAAAAAATTTGCCATGAGAGGCAACGTAATGGATATGGCTGTTGGTATCATTATAGGTGCCGCATTTACAGCCATAGTAACATCACTTGTTGATGATCTGATTTCACCACTGCTGGGACTTTTAGTAAAAGTTAATTTTTCGGATCTGAGTATTTCAGTATTCGGAACCACGTTTGCTTATGGCAACTTCATAATGGCAGTTATAAACTTCCTGCTGATAGCATTTGTGCTCTTTCTAATAATCAGGGCAATGAACCGCATTTCATCCATAGGTAAAAAACAGGAGGAAGAAAAACCAACTACCAAGGAATGCCCGTTTTGCAAAAGTGAAATTGCAATCGAAGCTACAAGGTGTCCAAACTGCACATCACATCTTGAAGAAGAGGAAGCAATATGAACCTGTTTGATGCAACATATATAGGGAATCTCAAAGTCAGAAACCATTTTGTAAGATCCGCCACATATGAGGGTAAGGCTGATTCCGATGGTTCTCCCAATGAGGAGATAACAAAGATATACAGGCAGCTGGCAGAGGGAGGCATAGGGACAATAATAACAAGCTACACATATATTGCGGACTACGAAAAACCCGCAGACAACCAGCTTGGCATATATTCAGATGAACTTACCGATAAGTACAGGGAAGTGACGGAAGCTGCTCACAAAGGCGGCAGCAGGATAATAATGCAGCTTGTTCATGGTTCATCATTCAGGCAGGCTGATCCGGAAAACGCCAGAATTATCGGCCCGTCGGCAGTTACACATCCTGACTCCGGACTCATACCAAAGGAAATGAGAAAGTCTGACATCGCGGATATGGCAAAGCTTTTTGCAAAAGCCGCAGTAAGAGCAAAGAAGGCGGGATTTGACGGAGTGCAGATACATGCGGCTCATGGTTATCAGCTGTCCCAGTGGATAACGCCAATTTTCAACAGGAGAACCGATGAATATGGCGGCAGCGCATTAAACAGATTTCGCATAATATCAGATGTGTATTATGCCATCAGAGAGGCAGTAGGAGCAGAGTTTTCTGTATGGATAAAAATCAATTCTTCTGATGAAGTGCCAGATGGCATCACCATGGAGGATTTCCTTGAGATGGGCAGAGAGGCAGCGAGGATAGGAATTGATGCCATAGAGGTAAGTGGCAACAGGTGGAAGTTCCACCCGGAAACAGATAGAGCATATTACAGAGAAGCTGCAGTCAGACTTGCAGAGCTTATTGATAAGCCTGTAATTCTGACAGGAGGGCTTAGAGAACTTGCACAGCTTGAAGAGATAAGCAGGACAAGCAAAGTGAATCTGTTTGGATTTTCAAGACCTCTGATAACAAATCCGGGATTTATATACACATTAAAATAAAGCAAAAAAAAGCGTGGGTAACCACGCTTTTAATACGTATTGATTTCAGCCAAAATCTCGCTTAGATTGCGCCTGCCGTAAAGTATTCTGAGAAATATTATTCTGCTGTTTGACTCATCAGGAAGATAATACACAATATAGTTTCCTACAGGCTTTTTTCTTATGCCTATATCAGAGATAAATTCATTCTCAGGGAGAGCGCCACTATGTGGAAATAAGCAGGTATCATCAATAACTGCAAGCAGGCTGTCGATAAAAGCAGAGGCGGCTGCGGGGTTTGACAGTGTGACTGCGATATACCGGATAATATCATTCAGATCGGTCTCTGCTTTTTCTGAGAACAGATAAGAATATTTAGAGTCCATACTTACTCCTTATATTATCAATAACAGCCTTGCCGTCCGAAACACGTCCCTCTCTGACATCTTCAATTCCTTCTGTTAACATCTTGGCTTCGTATATTTTGCGCATGGTTTTTTCGTAGTATTCGATGTTCATAACAACAAGACAACCATATCCGTTTTTTGTGACAAATACGGGGCCGTTTTCTTCAGAACAGCGGCGCTCTATATCAACTGTATCTTTTAGCGCACGCATGGGAATAATCTGCATAATATAACCTCCTTTGTGTGTGGCTATATTGTACCCTTGATTTGGCCACAAGTCAAGAAGCTGAAATAAGGCAGAAAAAAAGCGTGGGTGACCACGCTTTAGAGTACCTTTTTCAGGAATATTTTCAGTCGCTCAGACTGTGGGTTATTAAAGAACTCCTCAGGAGTATTCTGCTCTATTATATGACCTTCATCCATGAATACAACTCTGCTTCCCACTTCTTTTGCAAATCCCATTTCATGAGTTACAACAGCCATTGTCATGCCTTCGTCTGCAAGCTGCTTCATAACATCTAAAACCTCGCCGACCATTTCAGGGTCAAGAGCTGATGTAGGCTCATCAAAGAGCATTACCTTAGGTCGCATAGCCATAGCCCTTACTATTGCTATACGCTGTTTTTGTCCACCCGAAAGTGATGCAGGATAAGCATCTGCCTTATCCATAAGGCCTACACGTTCTAAAAGTCTGTCTGCTTCTTTGTCTGCTTCAGCCTGCTTCATAAATCCTGTCTGTACAGGTGCAAGGGTTATGTTTTTTCTTACCGTCATATTGGGAAACAGATTAAAATGCTGGAAAACCATTCCCATCTGCTGCCTTACTTTATTTATGTCAACAGAAGATTCTGTGATGTTCATACCATCAAAGATGATAGTGCCTTCATTGGGGCGCTCAAGCATGTTCAGACATCTTAAAAATGTTGATTTACCTGAGCCTGACGGCCCGATTATAACCAGCTTTTCGCCGGGATATATGTGTTCGGAGATATTGTCAAGGACAAGGTTATCTCCAAAGGATTTTGAAAGATTTTTAATGTCTATCACTTTGACGCAGCCTCCTTTCGAGTATGCCAAGCAGCCATGTAAGAATAAGTACGATTGTAAGGTATACGACTGCAATACCTATAAACGGCATAAACGCCTGATATGTTTTTGCCTGTACCTGTATGGCAACCTTAGTAAGATCGGCAAGTCCGATAACTGTTACCAGAGAAGTATCCTTAAACAGAGTTATAAGCTCGTTGCCGAGAGCAGGAAGTATGTTTTTGATGGCCTGAGGAATAATTATATGTCTCATAACAGGGACATATCCCATGCCAAGAGATCTGCCTGCTTCCATTTGACCCTTGTCTATTGACATAATACCTGAGCGTATGATTTCGGAAACGTATGCGCCTGAGTTGATGCCCATGGTGATTACTGCAATCATAATAAGGTTCCTGCTTGATGCAAATACTATAAACCCCATAATCAGCAGCTGTACCATCATTGGTGTTCCTCTGATTACGGTCGTATATATTTTGCATATGATGTTGAGAAGGCCAAGCAGTGGATTTCTGTGACCTGGAGCCTGCTGGTCGTGTGATGTACGAACCACTGCAACAAGTATGCCAAGAACTACACCAAGACACAGAGCTCCAAGAGTTACTTCAAATGATATCCCCAGTCCTTTCAGATATGCGAGCCATCTGTTGCCTTCGATAAAGCTTTGGGCAAATTGTGTTTCAAGACCTGAAAACATGTTTGTTCACCTCACATTTCTTTTGCCGTTTTAATGAAAAAGGGGATGGCATCAGCCATCCCGTATTAACGCCAATGTTATTCAGCCTTGATGTATTTGTCGAGAATTTCCTGTACTGTACCGTCTTCGATGAGTTCTTTGAGAGCGCCATTTACAGCTTCAAGAAGTTCAGGGTTGTCCTTTGAAATACCGATTGCATAATTTTCTGTTACATATTCTGTATCAAGAATAGTAAGTCCTTCGTTTGCAGCTACGAATTCCTTTGCAGGCTGGCTGTCGATAACTACAGCATCAACCTTGCCTGTAAGAAGAGCCTGGATTGCAGTTGCACCATTTGTATATGCTTTAACGTGATCTTCGCCGTATCCGCCGTTTTCAACTGTATCTGAACAGTAGATATATCCTGTTGTTCCTTCCTGAGTTCCTATCATTTTGTCATCTGATAAATCATCAACTGTTTTAATATCTGAATCTTCAGGGACGATGACAACCTGTACACCTGTTGCATATGAATCTGTGAAATCAACATTCTGCTTTCTCTCTTCAGTTACTGTAAGACCTGCCATGGCCATATCAGCCTTGCCGCCCTGCACTGATGTAAGAACTGATGAGAAATCCATATCGTCAACTACGAGCTCAAGTCCGAGCTTTTCGGCGATTTTTCCTGCGATTTCAACGTCGATGCCTTCGTAGCCGCCTTCGTCGTTAGTCATTTCATATGGAGGGAAAGCTGCATTTGTTGCCATGTGAAGCTGACCTGCTTCTACTGTTGATAAACCGCTTTCATCTGATGAACCGCCGCCGCAGGCTGTGAAAGCCAGAACCATTGCGATGGTTAAAACTACTGCTAATAATTTTTTCATAACTAAAATCCTTTCCTGTTTGATATATAAATAATATTCGTTCAATGTGAATATTTATCAAGTGTAACGAACATCTCCGATTTTACTACTGTTTTATACAGATGTCAATAGGTTTTATAAAAAAATATGAATAAATATTTATAAAAAGCAAAAAATATCGCATAAACGGTAAAAAATGATGAATAAAATATGAATATACATGAA
>CAVAON010000038.1:0-12639 GCA_963590215.1 Anaerovoracaceae bacterium
AAAACCGATTGAAAAGACAACTGAAGGAAGGTCTTGAGAAAGGTTTGGAACAGGCAAAAGAACAAGGTCTTGAACAAGGTCTTGAACAGGGCATCAAGCAGGGAATTGAGCAGGGAATTCAGCAGGGAATTCAGCAGGGAATTCAGCAGGGAATTCAGCAAGGTGAGGCTTTCAAAGCCCTTGAGATGGCAAAAACTATGAAGGCAGACAATAAGCCTGTTGATGAGATTTCCAGGTATACAGGACTTTCTGCAGAGGAAATATCTAAATTAGTGTAGCGCATTATTTTAATGCGATGAATTGACCAACGAAATTTAAGCTGGTGATGAAAAGTAGCAACATAATATTTTGTTCATTACTATGGTAGTAGAATTTTGATAAAAGCGTGCTTTCGGGCACGCTTTTGCTATGCAGGTAAGTTTGTTTTTTTAAAATGCTTGACGGGAGGTGAAATCCACCTTAATGACGGGGCTAATGCCAGTTGAAGTGTACTTCGAAAAAAGATCAGGCATAAAAAGTGTATAGGGGTAAACACTCTTTTTTATAATCAAGGGCGTTATAAGTGGGATTTTAAGCGATTGCCCTATAGCATAACCATTTTGTGTTTCAAACCCCATATGGATATGTTATAATGGTTTTACCATTTGCAATGCAGCGTTGCTGTGAGGTAAAAACCGTCGAAATATGCTCGACACGGCTCGCATATTATAATGTGTATCACAGCGACGGAGGAGCTGATGAAACACACATGCCTCTCAGGACGTGATGGTATAATGGTTTTACCATTTGTAATGCAGCGTTGCTGTAAGGTAAAAGCCAAATATGATTGAAGTGGCTTGCACAGAAAGGAAATTTAATGAACACGGTTATATACATATTGCTTGGGGTTGTTGCAGTGCTTTTGGTTATTGTACTTGTTAAGATTGCATCACTTGAGAAAAGGCTTGGCAGCGGTAGTGACAGCGCAGAGATTAAAAACGAAATAGCACGCTCCAGAACAGAGACACTTCAGAATGTAAACAGTTCATTTCAGATGCTTGGAGAGATGATATCGGGCAATATGAAGGCCTCTGCTGAGGCACAGGATAGAAGACTTGCAGAGCTCAATACCAGATTTTCGAGCATGGCCGTTGAAAACGAACAGAAGCTTGATAATATCAGAACTGCGATGGAGAGTAAAATCAAGATTCTTACAGATGAAAACAACAGCCAGCTTGAAAAAATGAGAGCGACAGTAGACGAAAAGCTCCAGAAGACTTTAGAGGAGAGGCTGTCACAATCGTTTAAGCTTGTCAGCGAAAGGCTTGAAGAAGTCTACAAAGGGCTCGGACAGATGCAAAGTCTTGCAGCAGGTGTGGGAGACCTTAAAAAAGTTCTGTCAAACGTCAAAACAAGAGGCATACTCGGAGAAATTCAGCTTTCGGCAATTCTTGAACAGATTCTTACCAAAGACCAGTATGATGAAAACGTAGCCACCAAAAAAGGCTCATCTGATCGGGTTGAATTTGCAATAAGGCTGCCAGGAGATGAAGATGGCATCGTATATCTTCCCATAGATGCAAAATTTCCTGCAGATAAATACAGCAACCTGGCAGATGCTTATGAAGCAGGTGACAAGCTGCAGATAGAGACTTGTGGCAAGGCACTTGAGGCTTCAATCAAAGCTTCGGCAAAATATATACATGACAAATATGTAGATCCGCCTGCAACCACCGACTTTGCAATATTGTTTCTGCCTTTTGAAGGTCTTTATGCGGAAGTGGTCAGAAGAGGCATGGTGGAAGTGCTTCAAAGAGAATACAAGGTCAATATTGCAGGTCCTGCAACAATGGCTGCACTTTTGAACAGCCTTCAGATGGGATTCAGAACCCTTGCCATAGAGAAGCATTCAAGTAAAGTATGGGATGTACTTGGCGCAGTTAAAACTGAGTTTGACAAGTTTGAAAAAACGCTCAAAAAGGCACAGGAGAGAATCAATCAGGCAAACAACGAACTTGATTCCCTTATAGGGACCAGAACCAACATGATACAAAGAAAACTCAGAGATGTTACGGCTCTACCTGAAGAAACAAGCAGTGACATGCTTGGAATTAATGATAATGAGGAATAATTAATGAGCATATATGCGATAGGTGATTTGCATTTGTCCTTTGATGAAAGAGTAGATAAGCCAATGGATATATTCGGGCCACTGTGGGAAAATCATGCTGCAAGGCTCAAGGCAAACTGGCTTGACATGATTAAAGCCACAGATACAGTTATAATTGCGGGGGATATATCATGGGCTCTTACAAAAGACGAGGCTTATGCTGATTTTGAATGGATACACGGACTACCCGGCCGCAAGGTCATAATCAAGGGAAATCATGACCTTTGGTGGACCGGCATTACAAAACTCAATCAGCTTTATGACGATATATATTTTTTGCAAAACAGTTTTTATGTTGCCGACGGATTTGCCATATGCGGCAGCCGTGGCTGGATATGCCCCGGCAATGACGGCTTTACCGCGCAGGACGAAAAAATATACAAAAGAGAGCTACTGAGAGTCGAAGCCTCACTTAAAGAGGCCAGGAAGGCAGGATATGAGAGAATTATAGGGGTATTGCACTATCCGCCCACAAACGAGAAATTTCAAAGATCAGGGTTTACGGATCTTTTTACAAAATACGGAGTAGAAACAGTCGTATATGGACACCTTCACGGAACTGAGGTCTTCAAAAATGGCCTTCAGGCAGTGTTTAACGGTACCAGATATATGCTGATAAGCCTTGATTATCTTGAGGCATGCCCCAAACTTATAGCGGAGGGTTAGGAGGACGAGAGATGAAAAGAGTAACGCTGATAGTGACAGACAGCCTGGGAGTTGGTGCTATGCCTGACGCAGCCAGGTACGGTGATGCAGGGGCAGATACCTTCGGGCATATAGTTGATGTTATGAATGAGCAGGAGGGAGGCATTAGCATCCCCAACCTGCAAGGACTGGGATTCTGCAATATTAATGGTGCTGCCGGAGGCAGGCTTGCAGCCCCAGCCCCCAAAGGTGCATATGGCAGATTTGCAGAAGCATCAAAAGGCAAAGATACTACAACAGGGCACTGGGAAATTGCAGGTCTTAAAACAGAGGTTCCATTCAAAACTTATCCGAATGGATTTCCGAAGGAATTTATGGACAGGTTTGAAAAAGCAATAGGAACAGGCACTCTTGGCAATTACCCCGCTTCAGGTACTGAGATAATAGAGGTGCTTGGTGACGAGCACGAAGCTACAGGTAAACCCATAGTATATACATCTGCAGACAGTGTATTTCAGATTGCAGCCAACACAGACATTATTCCTCTTGAGAGGCTTTATGAAATATGTCAGATTGCAAGAGAAATGCTTACAGGTGAATTTGCCTGCTGCAGAGTTATAGCTCGCCCGTATGTGGTTGAAAACGGCAGGCGCAGACGCACAAGCGACAGGCATGATTATTCTGTGACACCTCCTGCTCCGACTGCTTTAGACAAAATAGAGGAAGCAGGCAAAAGAGTTTATGCCATAGGCAAAATAAATGATATATTTAATGGCAGAGGGGTTACCGATAAGGTGAAAACAAAAAGCAACATGGACGGTGTAGATAAGACTATCGAGGCTCTGAAACATGAATTTGAAGGCTTCATATTTACAAACCTTGTGGAATTTGACTCTGAATATGGGCACAGAAGAAACCCGATAGGCTATGGCAGAGCCATAGAAGAATTTGATCACAGGATTCCGGAAATACTGGAGGTCATGAGTGAAGATGATGTTCTTATGATATGTTCAGACCATGGTAATGATCCTGTTCACAGCGGCACAGACCATACAAGAGAATACATTCCTTTTATAATGTACGGCAGTCATATCAGAAGTGTTAATCTCGGAACAGGAAGCACATTTGCAGATATAGGGGCTACCGTGTGTGACATACTTGGAGCCTGTAATGCAGGATTTGGAAAAAGCTTTCTTGACAGAGTGAAAAAATGAGGTGAGCATATGAATATGTATGATATCATAGAAAAAAAGAGAGATGGTGGGATTCTTTCAGATGATGAGATTAAATTTTTTGTAAACGAATATACAGCTGGAAGTATACCTGACTATCAGGCAGCTGCGTTCCTGATGGCAGCATATATCAGAGGGTTTGACAGAAATGAAATATATTCCCTCACAAAAGCCATGAAGCTTTCAGGAGATGTTGTTGACCTCTCATCAATTAAAGGTATCAAAGTTGACAAACATTCTACCGGAGGCGTAGGAGATAAGACTACTTTGATAGCAGGTCCTCTTACAGCGGCCTGCGGAGTCCCCGTTGCCAAAATGAGCGGCAGAGGTCTTGGCTTCACAGGAGGAACTATAGACAAGCTTGAATCCATAAGAGGCTTTCGGACATCACTTGAACCTGAAGAATTTGTAAAGCAGGTTAATAAGACAGGTATTGCAGTGGCAGGGCAGACAGCTCATGTGGCTCCGGCAGACAAAAAAATATATGCCCTTAGAGATGTGACTGCAACTATAGAAAACCTTGGCCTTATAACTTCATCAATAATGAGCAAAAAACTTGCAGCAGGCTCAGATGCTATAGTTTTAGATGTCAAGTGCGGCAGTGGTGCTTTTATGAAAACTTATGAGGATGCCAAAGCATTGGGAGAATTAATGTGTCAGATAGGAAGAGATGACGGCATACCGACAGTCGCAGCTATAACTGATATGAATCAGCCCCTTGGCAAGGCAGTGGGCAATAGCCTTGAAGTCATAGAAGCAATAGAAACCCTCAGAGGCGAAGGACCTGAAGATATACAGGAATTATCTTTGCAGCTTTCAGGCATCATGATTTATATGGGAGGTAAAGCCGCAGATATTTCAGAAGGCTATGAGATGGCAAAAGAGGCCTTGACAAGTGGAAAAGGCATAAAAAAATTCAGAGAGTTTATCAGAGCACAAGGTGGCAACCCGGACATTACAGAGGATTATGAACTTCTTCCTTTTGCAGACTTTGAAATTGAAATACAGGCACCAAAAGACGGATACATAGCCGGTATAGATGCTCAAAAAACAGGCATAGCATGTCAGCGTTCAGGAGCTGGCAGAGCAACTAAAGAAGACAGTATAGATCTTGCGGCAGGAATAGTATTTAACAAAAAAACAGGAGATGCTGTTAAACGTGGAGAACCCCTCGCCGTTATATATTCAACCGATGATTCAAAGCTCGAAAGTGCTGCATTTGAATTAATGGATGCATTTGAATTATCAGACAAGCCAGTCAAAACACCTGCACTGATTAAGGAAATAATAGGTATATAGAGAGATAGTAAACAGGAGAAAGCCAATGAACAGAGCAGTACGCATTGTTACAGTTATGATAATAGCTGCACTGATATCTGCATTATCAGTAGCTGCAGTATCCGGTGCGGAGCTTGTTAAATACTCATCCTTTAAGACGGGTCAGATAACAGCATCATCACTTAATATCAGAAGCGATGCTTCAACCTCCTCATCAGTCAGGGGCACTTTTGGCAAAGGCCAGCAGGTTACGCTTAAAGGTTACAAAAACAATGGTAATATCAAATGGTACTATATAACATATGACGGTAAAGCTTCATATATAAGCTCTGCTTATGTCAAAACAGTAACCAAAACGGCATATACCATTTATACTCCGTCCAAGAAGGCTACTGTTACATATGGTCCTCTGAACGTCAGAGCAGGAGCCGGGACCTCTGGAAGCCTTAGAGGTACTCTAAAACAGGGGGCAGCAGTGACACTCAAAGGTTACAAATATGACAGTAGCAAGCAGCTGTGGTATGCGATTTCATACAGCGGCAAAATTTCATATATAAAGGCTTCTTATGTCAAAAAAAACAGCACAGAATCCAAACAGGAAACAAAAGAGCAGATGATAACAGTCACAGCAGGACCTCTTAATGTCAGATTATCGGCGGGGACTTCAGGAAAAGTGCTTGGGAGTCTTGACAAGGGAGCGACAGCTAAAATACTTGGTAGCCAAAAGGACAGCAGTGGGACGTTATGGTACAAGATTAAATTAGGAAATGAATATGGATATGTAATATCTAAGTACGTTAAAGTAAGCGAATACAAAGGAAACAGCAGTACAAGCTCCTCAGACTTTGAAGCTCAGCTTGAAAAAGAGGGTTTTCCCGAAAGCTACAAACCATATCTTCGCGCGTTGCATAAGCAGCATCCGGACTGGATTTTCAAGGCGGAGCATACAGGCACAACATGGTCTGATGCGGTAGATGTAGAGACAAAAACAGGCAGAAACCTTATATACTCAGGAGCATATGATTCGTGGAAATCAATGAAGAAAGGAGCATATGACTTCAAATCCAATAAATATGTTGTATTTGACAGCGGTGGATGGGTCAGCGCATACAGCGGAATAATTAAATATTACCTTGATCCTCGTAATTTCCTTAACGAGAGCAGCATATATATGTTTGTAAGCCATTCTTTTGACAGCAATACCCAGAGTATATCTACCGTCAAAAAAATAGTCAAAGGGACATTTCTTGATGCTGACTTTCCTGACAAACCTTACTCAACATACGCAAGTGCCATATATTATGCAGGCAAAAGTGCAGGAGTAAATCCGAATGTCCTTGCCGCCATGATAATACAGGAGCAGGGGAGCCTTACCAGTGGCTCAATATCAGGTAAATACAGTGGATATGAGGGAATATATAATTTCTTTAACGTACAGGCCTACAAGACATCTTCCATGTCTGCAGTGCAAAGAGGTCTTTGGTGGGCTTCCGGTGCAGGAGTTGATGCCACTACTTACGGCAGACCATGGAATACCAGATATAAATCCCTCAAAGGAGGAGCATTGTTTTATGCAGAAGGCTATGTCAATTCCGGACAGGATACTTTGTATCTCAAGAAATTCAACGTATGCGCCAGTAGCAAAAACGCAATAGGAACTCATCAGTATATGACCAATGTACAGGGAGCCGAAAGTGAAGCAATGATAATGAAACAGGGGTACAGCGCACTTGCAGACGGCGCAATAGTGTTCAAAATACCTGTATTCAAAAACATGCCGTCGTCAGCATGCAAAAAACCCGGTACCGCAGGCAATAATAACAATCTTTTAGACAGCCTCAAGGTAACAGCAGGAGATGAAACACTGAGCCTTGATAATAAGTTTACAAGATATACTCAGAAATACAAGGTTACAGTTCCGGATGGTACAGATACTGTGACAGTAAAGGCAAAAGCAAACAGCAGCAGTGCTAATATAACTGGTGGCGATGATACAATATCACTTAAAACCGGTACCAACACCCATTATATTAAAGTTAAGGCAAGCAGCGGACTTACAAGGACATATACATTGACGATTGTAAGAAATTAGGAGGGCGCACATGAAGAAAATAACAGCAATATTGGTTCTTTGCATGATTATGATGATACCTCAGAGGGCTTTTGCATATTCACTTGATCTGGATCTTAAATGCAGCGATACCATTGAACCAGATGAACAATTCACCGTAAATGTAGTATACAGCTCCGATTCTCTTGGGTCAGTAAATGGAAGCATTGAATATGATACAGATTACCTTGAATATATATCAGGAGGATCAAGTACAGGAGACAGTGGTCTTGTCAAACTGAAGGATAATTCAGATGATGGTAAAGCTGTGACATTTGCTCTTGAATTCAAAGCGCTCAAAAAAGGCACTGCTACAGTCGAAGTCAACACAGAAGAAGCATATGACCTTGACGATGCAGCAATGAACACACCATATTTTATCAAAAATATTTCAATAGAAAAAACAAAATCCGGCAAAACATCGGAGCAGACTCAAAACGATGAAAAAAAAGATGCAGTAAATAGTGACGACAGTACACCTGTTTCTGATATTGATGATAAAAACAGCTCTCAGAAGCAGAAAAACAGCAATATGCTGATAATTTCATCGGGAATTACTGCTATATTGCTTGTAATAGTTGGTATATTAGCTGGAGTAAGAAAGAGAAAGCGGAAATCAACAGAATTAAAAAGATAATAAATATATAGGGAAAATCAATACGAAGGTCTGCATTATGCCTTGAGAGAATATGCAGACCTTGTTTTGATATTTATTTCAGATTGTCCGGGTTAAGACATATAAGCTCAGGCAGAGTGAATAATCCGTCTTTTCTGATGAGAACATCGTCAAAATAAATTTCACCACCGCCATATTCCGGGCGCTGTATCATGACAAGATCCCAGTGAACGGCAGAATCATTGCCATTTGGAGCATCCTCATATGCCATTCCCGGAGTAAGGTGAAAACTGCCTGCTATTTTTTCATCAAAGAGAGTATCTTTCATTGGTTTTAGGATGAATGGGTTCACACCTATTGCAAATTCACCAAAATATCTTGCTCCTTCGTCAGTATCAAGGAGTTTGTTGATACGTTCATCATCATTTGCCGTGGCTTTGATGATTTTGCCATCTTTAATTTCAAAACATATATTTTCATAAGTAAAACCCTGCTCTTCTGACGGAGTATTGTATGAAATCACGCCGTTGACAGAATCCTTTACTGGCGCAGTGTAAACCTCGCCGTCAGGGATATTCATTTCCCCGGCGCATTTGATTGCAGGGATATCTTTGATTGAAAATGTCAGATCTGTTCCGGGTCCTTTGATATGAACTCTGTCTGTTCTGTTCATAAGCTCAACAAGGTTATCCATTGCTTCTCCCATTTTTGCATAGTCAAGAGTGCATACATCAAAGTAGAAATCCTCGAAGCTTTCAAGGCTGGTGCCTGCAAGCTGTGCCATGGATTCGTTAGGGTATCTCAGAACAACCCATTTAGTTTCGTTTACTCTGTAATCAAGTACGGGCTGTGTTTTTTTGTAGTACATATTGAGCTTGTCTGCTGGAACATCAGCAAGCTCTGATGTGTTGCCGCCTGCTCTTATTGCTATATAGCAGTCCATGCCTTTCATCTGCATGAGCTGATATTCATTTAAGAAATCAAGCTGCTTGTCTGTGGCGCCAAGCAGAACTTCCCGGGTTACTGAAGAGTCTCTAATTTCCACATAGGGCATGCCGCCGCGTGCGTAAATATTTTTGATAAGCTGTTTTACCAGGGGTTTACAGCATTCACCCTCATAATTTATTAAAACCTTTTCGTTTGGCTGTACGTTGCAGGAGTAGTTCACAAGTACATCTGCAAGCTGTTTTACTCTTAAATCCATTAAAAACCTCCAATTGCTGTTATATTATCTATAGTATACACGCAAAACGGGAAAAATAACAGTGTGAATTGTTTGAGTCAAATGGTATAATATGTGTACATATAAAGGAATATACGAGGTGCCTATGAAAAACTATTTCATAATCAATCCAAGTGCAGGAAGAAAACGCAGAAAAGCAGCGCTGCTTGGCAAAATAAAGCAGGCAGCTGCACAAACAGGTCTTGAATGCGATGTCTATTTTACCAAAAGCATGAGCGACGGTGAAGCTTTTGTAAGGAGGACATGCAGAGAAAACCCCGATGAGGCTTTCAGATTTTTTGGCTGCGGCGGTGACGGCACCCTCAATGAAATTATAAATGGAATATATGGCTTTGATAATGCTGTAGCAGGCAATGTGCCTCTTGGTACAGGAAATGATTTTGTAAGGGCATTTGGGTCTCTCAAAAGCTTTGCAGATATAAATGCCCAGCTCAGGGGAGATATCAGACCCGTTGATCTTATCAGATGCACATATGAACTTGATGGCAGACAGTATATCAGGTACTGTGATAATATGATAAACATAGGCTTTGACAGCAATGTGGTTGCAAAAGCTGCAGAAATTCGAAAAAAAGGAATTGTTACAGGCTCCATGGCATATCTCCTGGGAGTTGGAATCATTCTTATCAAAAAAACAGGAGCAAATCTTCGGATAGAGCTTGATAACGGATATGTGCATGACGGGCCGTTACTGCTTACTGCTGCAGCCAATGGCAACTATTGCGGTGGGGGAGTTAAAAGTTCACCTGAGTCGCTGGTGGATGACGGTATGATTGAAGTAAGTGTTATCAAAGAAGTTTCAAGGATGAAGTTTGTATCTCTCTACCCGAGTTATTCAAAAGGTACTCATATTAATAATCTTATGACAGAGGGAATACTTGACTACCATAGAGTCAGACGACTTAAAATTACTTCAAATGCAGGAACAATGAAGGTTTCAAATGACGGTGAAATAATTACGCCCTGTTCCATTGAGCTTGAAGTTGTTCCAAAAGCGGTTAAATTTTCTGTGCCCGAAATGAGAGATGTGAAATGACTTTTAAAAGGAAAAAAGAAAATACAACAATTAAAGAAACAAGGCAGGATGTGAATCGCAGGTTGACGCTTATTGTTGCTACTGTACTTGTAATTGTGCTTGGGTTGATTGCATATTTTGGGATTTCCGGATGCATTGGAATCAATCAGCAAAATTATTTGTATATTAAATCCGTTGCAAAAGAGGAATCGGTAGCAATAGATAATGAATTTGATGCTGCTCTCAAAAACATCGAAGGGTATGCTATGGCCATGAGTGAGGGCCTTGACGTTGAAAAATACAGAGAATATATGCCTTTTGATCGTGGAATCTACATAGAAGCAGATAGCGGGGATGCAGATAAATTTAAAGATCTTGATTTTGTTAAAATGGGCTTGCAGGGGAAATCAGGAACAGAAATAGATTTTGATAAAAAATTATGTGATGAAGTATCCCTTATATTCTACGCACCGGTGGTTCAGGGTGACAGAGTGGAAGGAGTGCTTGTGGGACAGTATCTTCAGGAAAGCATGGCAACACAGCTCCAGACAGATTGCTATGGAACAGAGGCAGTTTCTTTTCTGACCACATCAGATGGAAATATTGTATTTTCATCAAAGGGAGCCGAAGAATATATAGGAACAAATCTTTTCACTCAATATTACAAAACGGCTGAAATCGTCTCTACTTCACTGGACGAATTAACCAGAGAAGAAAAAACCTTTATAAAGCTTGCCAATGCAATGTATAACGGTGGAAATTTCGGATATACAATCAGAGAAAAGGCAAGGTATGAAACCACATATGTTGTATCACTGAACCATGAAAAATTATCGATTGCGAAGACGTTTCCGGGGAGTGTTTCTTTTGCCATGATAAGCAGACAGCTTGGTATTGTATTTGTAATGATGCTTGTTCTGATTTTTATTACGGTTATATTTGTAGTTCCTCTAATAAAACGGTATAGTAAATATCAGCAAATGCAGCTTGCAGCAAGCCAGGCGGAGGCTGCAAATGAAGCAAAGTCGGACTTTCTGTCCAGGATGAGCCATGATATGAGGACGCCGCTGAATGGGATTCTCGGGATGACTGACATTGCCATCAGGCATATTGAAGATACAGGCAGGACAAAGGATTGCCTCGAAAAGATCAAATCATCAGGCAATTACCTGCTCAATCTGGTAAATGAGGTTCTGGATCTTAATTCAATATCATCAGGCAGGATTGAGCTGAAGGAATCTGTCGTTTATATTCCCAAAATACAGGAGGAAGAACGAATAATGGTCAGTAATTTCCTTGCAGGAAAACAGCTGGAGATTACATACAAAAATATGCTGATACACGAATGTGTGATTGCTGATGCAACGGCGCTCAAAAAAATTTCGCTGAACTTATTATCAAATGCCATCAAATATACTCCGGCCGGAGGGACAATAACTGTCAGCTATTGGGAAGAAAAAAACGATGAGCTTCCAGATTCTGAATACAGATGGTTTTATATATCTGTCGAGGACAGCGGTATAGGAATGAGCGAAGGATTTATGGAAAAAATGTTTAATCCTTATGAAAGAGAAGAAGACGTACGTGTAAGCAAAACGCAGGGAACAGGGCTTGGGCTTCCGATTGTAAAAGCGCTTGCAGAAAAAATGCAAGGCAATATTACAGTAAAAAGCGAAGAGGGAAAAGGCTCAACATTTACAGTCAGGCTTCTTTTGAAGCTGGCCGGAAGCAGTGAGGCGGGCAAACCGGAAGTGCAAGAAACAAGTCTTGAAGAAATTGATTGCACTGGCTTGCGGTGCCTTCTGGTTGAGGATAATGAACTTAATCTTGAAATTGCAAAAGAGCTTCTTTTATTAAGCAGCATTACAATTGAAACTGCTAAAAATGGCGAAGAAGCTTTGGATATGTTCTGCAGCAAACCGGAGGAATATTACAATATTATCTTTATGGATGTGCAGATGCCTGTTATGGATGGATATACTGCTACAAGAAAAATACGAAATACAAAACGTAATGATGCGGGGATTATACCTATTATAGCCATGACAGCAAATGCATATGAAAAAGATGTATCAGAAGCATTTGATGCAGGTATGAATGATCATTTGGCAAAACCCGTTGAACAAAAGAAACTTGCTGCAGTTCTTTGCAGATATTTGGGGGTGAGGAGCAAATGAAGAGACTGATTAAGGCAGCATTGCTGCTTATGTCATGCATTATTTTAATGTCAGGATGCACTTCTTTTCATAAATATGATTTTGCTGATGAAGTTCAGGACACCAAAAGCAGGCTGGTGACAGCCTCTATACTGACAGATGAAGAATTGTATCAGCGTTCAAAAAAAGAAATGA
>CAVAON010000038.1:12649-19328 GCA_963590215.1 Anaerovoracaceae bacterium
TGTATATTCTACTACTACAATAGTAGAATATATAGTAGATAATTTTGTGGACAAATATCCTGAGTTCCAAAGCAAAATCAAATACACAGAAATGGGAGATGAAAGTAAATATTCCGAAATAATTCAGGGTATGGAAACAGGCGATGAAGAAATTGACCTTTTGATTTCACATTCTGATCTGGTTAATGCACTTACAGGCAGTGGTACGGTATACAGCTATTTCCCTGTCTCATGCATGGGCAAAATCAATTCCACATATCAGATGCCGACAGCTTTTATGCTCAGCTCTTCTTTGTTTTTATATGACCTGTCAAAAGGTAAAATATATATGGATAACGTTTGGGCACTTACTGAAGCCGAATGGAGAGGTCTGATCCTGATGAAGGATCCAAGAGATGAGCAGGTGAATATGGATTTTCTATATATGCTTGCAAGTCCCAAATGGACAGAATTACTCGAAGAAGCATATAAAGATTATTACGGACGTGAATGGGTATCGGGCGAATACGAATCTGCTGCGTACGAATGGATTGATGGATTTATCAGCAATTGTGATTTTTCTTTAGAGAAAAGCTCCGATATTATAAAAGAGCTGGTTGAAACAGAACAGAAAAAAATTGCTCTTGTCGGATATAGCAAGCTCAGAAAACTGACAGAGGAAGAACAAAAAAATATTGGTGTGTTTGCTCTTCAAAGTAATATGAAAGGCTTCAGTGGATTTGCTTTTGGCACATATGCAACAGTTGCCCATGACACGGAATGCCCATATACATGTGCTTTGTTCATAAACTATATTCTTAGCGATGAAGGATTTTCAGGAGATGGAGCCTGGAATGAATATTTAGGATATTATTCGACAAACAAAACCATAGCAAAACCAGATAATGTTGACTATCAGCTTGACTTCTGGAAGAACGAGCTTGTTATAGAGGATGTGGACTATATCAAAAATCAGAACGATAAAATAAAAGCATTTATTGATAGGTGTATACGAAAATCAGCAGGCGGGCAGGACAAAAAAAGTGACATGTAAATGCATATATAGTATAATTAAATGGTTAGTTTGGAGGTATATATGAGAGCAATCACAATGATAATGGGAATTCTTCTTATGGGTACAGGCATATGGTCCTTTGCTAATTCCGGAGCATCATTTCTGGCACTGGCATTTGCTATAGGCATTGTTATGATAGCAGATGGTACTGTTGAGGGTATGACATATATTTACTCAAGAGGCGGCAACCGCAAAGACAACAATATATGGATGCTTTCCGACAGTATAATAACTTTTGTCCTGGGGCTTCTCGTGCTTAGCGGTCAGCTGGCTGCAGAGGTTGCAGTACCGTATGTATTCGGTATGTGGATGCTTGTTTCAGGAACAACAAGAATTGTAATAGTACTCAACATAGATCGGACCAAAAAGAAATCAAACTTCTGGTGGACATTTGGAACAGGCGTTATATGTATACTTGCAGGTCTGCTTGGGTTTTTCAATTCAGTAGCTTTGAACATGGCTTTAGGGGAGCTTCTGGGTGTGTTTTTCATAATACAGGCAGTGACAACTTTAGAGCTTGGATTTCATATGCCTCACGCAAAGTCAATTCAATAAAACAGGACGAAACCGTAAGCTTATTCTTACGGTTTCAATAATTTAACATGCAGGTGGATTTATGTCTGAATTAAAAGAATTTGATATATGTATAATAGGCGCAGGAGCTTCAGGATGCATGGCAGCCATAAATGCCAAAAGATACAACAAAGCATTGAACATATGCCTTATAGAAAAAAACAGCAAAATACTGCGCAAGGTGGCGGCATCGGGAAATGGCAGATGTAACATTGCCAACACTTCATGCGAAGGCATTGATGAGCTGCTGCAGTTCTTCAGAAGCATAGGGATTTTTACAGTTGAAGAGGAAGATGGCAGACTATATCCATATACAAAACAGTCTGCATCTGTTGTGACATCGATTAGGACGGCTCTTTTGGGAGAGAATATTAAACCGGCTCTTAATACAGCTGTTACAGAGGTCAAACAACTTAAAAACGGTGGATTTAAACTGATTACATCAGCAGAGGATACATATATATGCCAGAGGCTGCTCATAGCTTCCGGAGGCAAGGCATCTCCTATGTTTGGGACTACAGGGGATGGATATGTTTTTGCAAAAAAACTGGGTCACAAAGTCAAAACACTTATGCCTGTGCTTACTTCAATGAGCTGTGCAGGTGATTTCAGTTCAATCAAAGGATGCAGAGCTGAAGGAGAAGTTACGTTATACAAAAAAGGAATAAAAGAGGCTTCCGAAAAAGGAGAAATACAGTTTACTGCTGATGGAATATCGGGAATATGTGTAATGAATCTGAGCAGAATGCTAAAGCTTGATATGTCAAAAGGTCTTGAAGCAGCATTTAGAGAATATACTGTAAAGGTCGATTTTAATCCTGAAATATCGCAGGAGCAAATGATGAAGATCCTCAAAAATCTCAGAGGAATTAAAGGCCTTGCGGCAGAGGATATATACATGTCACTATTGCAAAAGCCTATAGCAGTGAGAGTATTAAATGATGCAGGAATCAATCTTGACAGGAAGGCAGCAGAGCTTACAGATGAAGAGCTCAAAATAATAGGCGGTGCTTATCAGAACTGGATGCTTCAGATTACAGGTGCAAAAGGATGGAAACATGCACAATGCACTGCAGGAGGCGTTTTGCTTGATGAGGTTAATCCGGAAACCATGGAATCAAAGCTCGTACCAGGTCTGTATTTTTCAGGAGAGGTACTCGATTATGACGGCCCATGCGGTGGATACAACTTATATAACGCATGGACTACAGGGCTTGCGGCTGGAAAGGCAATGGGAATATGTACAGAGAAACACAGATAAAATTAAGACCGGGGCAGCCTGTGGAGCTTCTGAAAACAAAGCTCGAAAAGAAATATTCCATAACTATTACTGATTGGAAGATAGTTAAAGAGTCTATAGATGCCAGAAACAAAAAAGATATACGGCTTGTGTATACAGTTGACTTTGTCTGTAACAGAAAGCTTAGACTCCCTGAAGCAAAAAATACCGTATACAGATTGCCAGAGCATGGTACAGAGCCTTTGAAATACAGGCCTGTTGTAATCGGGTTTGGACCCTGCGGTATGTTTGCGTCTTTACTGCTTGCACAGGCAGGGTATTCTCCGATTGTACTCGAAAGAGGCAGACAGATTGAAAAACGCATAACAGATGTGGACAGGTTCTGGAAAGACGGTATTCTTGATACAGAATCGAATGTTCAGTTTGGAGAGGGTGGAGCAGGTACTTTTTCAGATGGCAAGCTGACTACAGGTATCAGTGATTTCCGTATTCAAAAAGTGCTCGATGAGTTTGTTGCTGCAGGGGCATCCCCTGAAATCCTCTATAAGGCTAAACCGCACATAGGAACTGATGTGCTTCGAAAAATTGTAGTAAATATCAGAAACAAAGTGATTTCCCTTGGAGGAGAAATCCGCTTTGAAAGCAAAGTTACAGATTTTTTGATGGATTCTGATGGAAACCTGACGGGATTAGAAATAAATGGCGACAAAGTACTTGATACACAAATTGCTATAGCAGCTCCAGGGCACAGCGCAAGAGATACATTTGCAATTATGAACAGCAGAGAAATACCGATGGAGCCAAAGCCTTTTTCGATAGGAGTCAGGGTTGAACATTTGCAAAGCATGATAAACAAAAGCCAGTATGGGAGCTTTGCAGACAGCCTTCCTGCAGCAGATTACAAGCTGTCATACAGATGTAAAAACGGCAGAGGTGTATATACCTTTTGTATGTGTCCTGGCGGAGAAGTTGTTGCAGCAGCATCATCGGAGGGCATGACAGTTACAAATGGAATGAGTTATGCGGCGCGTGATGGAAAATATGCCAATAGTGCACTTTTAGTGGATGTGAGAACAGATGATTTTGATGGAGAAGATGTCCTTGCAGGAATGAGATTTCAGGAAAAATACGAAAGGCTTGCGTATGAGCTTTCCGGGGATTACAATCCTCTTCAGACAACATGGGGCGAATTTCGGGATGATGCCCTGAGGGCAAGGCTTGAGAGTGAAAATAACCGGAACAAGGTAGCAAAATGCCTGCCGGAATTTGTTACAGAGGCTTACCTTGAGGCTATGCCTGTTTTTGGTAGGAAACTCAAAGGGTTTGATAATGACGACACAATTATGAAGGCTGTAGAGACAAGGAGTTCATCACCTGTTAGAATTCTCAGAGACGACAGCATGGAGTCGGCATTGAAGGGACTTTACCCTGCAGGTGAGGGTGCAGGGTATGCAGGCGGCATTACTTCTGCTGCAGTAGACGGCATTAAAGTGGCAGAAAAAATCATACAAAAATATGGAGCTTACCAGGACAGGGAATAGGTCTGTCTAAAAATTTAGACTAAATTTTTTGAATATTTTCTTGACAACGTCAAAGGGGGGGTAAGCTTAAGTCATAGACAATTGAAGAGGGCAAATCTGCCGAAAGACAGAGACGCAAAGCTAAAGGACCTATAGCTCATAAGAGTATGGTAGCCAGTTGCATGAGCCAGCTCTAATGGTATATGTATGGCACCTTTATGGTGTCTTTTGTTTTGCAGATGCTGCCCGGGGAATTAAAACAGTTTGATCAAGGAGGAAAAACTATGAAAAAATTATTGGCAATAGTCATAAGTATGGCTATGGTGGTAGCTATGATGCCAATGGGGGTGTTTGCAAATGGCGGCCAAGATCAGTCGATGGCAAGCTCTACGAAAAAATGTAGTGAAGAAAATTGCAGTAACGATGCAAGAGTGTCTGTCACTATTGGTGATGAAACCAAATATTTTTGCACGCTTAATGCAGCTCTTACCAAAGCAAGGAACAATGGTGCTCAAGACAATTATACAGGGACTAAAGAAGCAACAGTTACCTTGCTATCAGATGCCTTGAATCAAAGTTGGGGCATAGGACTAAGTGATACAGTTAAATATGTAACAAAAGATGCTGTTAGGGATGGATGGAAAGTAACTATTGATATGAACGGACACAATATCTCACTTCTTTACGGAAACTTCATAACAGTACAGAATGGAGAACTTATTATAAAAAATACAAAAGAAACAGGCGGCAATATAAAGGAGATAGCTCCTTGGAAAGCACCAATTATAGTGTTTGGATCTACGTCTGATACGGCAAACTACAGCAAGCTGACTGTGGGAAATGGTGTTACATTGGAAGGATATTGCGGTGTACAGGTTAACACTAAAGAAACTGCATATGACGGATATGGCATTAACGTAACTGTAAATGGTAAACTTATAGGTCACGCGGATTCAAAAGATCAGGCTGATTTGGGGGCAGGAATCGAAATAAAGGGAGAACTAAATCAGACGGATGGTAAAAATCTTCCAAATATCACTTTGGGTGACACTGCTGAAATCACATCAGATGGTTGCGGAATATATGCAGCAGGTTATGCAAACTGGATACTGAATGGGGGAGAGGTTGAAGCACCTAATGCCTTATCGATAAAAAGCGGTAGCTTTACTATCAACGGTGGAACATACAAATCAACAGGAGCTTATGTTGAAACGCCTGTAGCACGTGATGGAAGTGAAGATACAGGAGCTGCCTTAAGCATAACAAGTAACGCTGGGTATGCTAAAAAGATAAATGTAACTGTTAAAGATGGAAAATTTGTAAGCGAGAATGGATATGCAGTATATGAAGGAATAGGCAAAATAAATGGAAGTAATGCTGCGGAGAACAGCTATGCAACGCTAGATATACAAGGAGGTAATTTTGTAGGAAATGCTGACAGAGGAGCAATACACGTAACAACAAAGAATAAGCGAATCACTGCAGGTACCTTCTCGTCTGATCCAAAAGACTATACAGCATGTGAATGTATAGAGAAAATAGAGAATGATGATACAACAACCTGGACTATTAAGGCACTAAGGCACAATTTTAGTGGAAATAGAAAGGTTAATGGCGAGGAAGCAACTTGCACAAAAGATGGCTGGAAAGGCTGCTACAAATGCGATGAATGTGATAGATTCTTTACTGCTGCGCCGGAGGGAACAGAAATTCCTAATCTTGATGCATGGAAAACTGGCGATGGCAAAATTGCCCGTCATGGCTTGACTAAGGTTGAAGCAAAGGCTGCAACATATGCAGAGGCAGGAAACATTGGATATTACAAATGCAACAACGAAAATTGTGGCAAATACTTCTCTGATGCAGGGGGCAAGAATGAAATTGCAGAGAATAGCTGGGTTATACCTAAGCTGAGATATGTTTCAAAGAAAACTGATACAGATGGAAACAAAACTGAAACTGTAAAAGTAGATGAAACGAAGGCAAATGAAATTGTTGAGAATGCTATTTCAAATGGATCAAAAGAAATTGTTATAGAGCCTGCTGAATCCTTAACTGAAACAGCAGCCGGTAATAAAACAGAAGTATTACTGCCAGAAAAAACTGTTAAAGCAATAGCAGAAAAAACAGATGCGGCTGTTACTTTTAAAACTGGCGCTGCAAAAGTAATTCTGGACAAGGAAGCAGTTAAAGCAGTAGCGGAGCAGGCTGGAGACAATGGATATGTAAGACTGATCATTGAAACAGTTGAACAGAATGAAAACATTGTTAAAGTTAATTTAAAACTCATGA
>CAVAON010000039.1:0-14857 GCA_963590215.1 Anaerovoracaceae bacterium
GTTAAGTGTATAGCAATAATCCAATCTCTTATTCGGGAAGCTTACTATATATCAAAAACAAGAAGCATACCTTGAATTTGCAGATAAAATTTCACTTTCAAACCTCACCAAAAGACATTTCTGTAGAGATGTCTTTTTTATCTGCAAAAAACAGCAGAGGTCCTCTTCTCTTGAGAACCTCTTGAATTTCTTAATAGTTTTCTTTTCTTACTTCAAAATAGCTTTGAGGATGATTGCATACAGGACATACTCCCGGCGCTTCTTTTGAGCTTACCAGATGTCCGCAGTTTCTGCATTCCCAAAGAGTTTCTTCTTTTTTCTCAAATACAGCAGCTTCTTTAACATTGCTAAGAAGTGCGCGATATCTTTCCTCATGAGCTTTCTCGATTGCGGCAACAGCTCTGAATTTATACGCAAGTTCCCTGAAGCCTTCTTCTTCTGCCTCTTTTGCGAATGTATCATACATATCAGTCCATTCATAATTTTCACCCTCTGCCGCTGCAAGGAGGTTTGCTGCAGTATCTCCAAGCTCTCCAAGGGCTTTGAACCACATTTTTGCATGTTCTTTTTCGTTTTCGGCAGTTTTCAGAAACAAATCCGCAATCTGTTCATATCCTTCTTTTTTTGCCACGCTTGCAAAGTATGTATATTTGTTTCTCGCCTGCGATTCTCCTGCAAATGCTGTATGCAGATTTTTTTCTGTTTTTGTTCCCTTTAATTCCATGATATTTCTCCTCTCTTAAAACTTTTATCCTCTCCAGAGTCCATGCAGATTGCAGTATTCATATACGCAAACCACTTCATCTCCAGATGTAATTGCAAACTCTGCCTCAGGTTTTTGCCCCGGCAAAAGAAGTTTCCTCTGATTCCCCTGCTTCGTTTCAAGGGCAACCCAGCCGATGTGATGTTCCTCAAGCATAGGATGCTCTACTGAACCTACCTTCACAGTAACAATTCCGTCTTTGACCTCATATACAGGCACATGTTTTTCGCCTGCCGCATCTGTTGTATTTGGAACCATCTCTTCCATCTTCTGTCCGCAGCACATTACCGGTACTCCTTTGTTTTCGACAAAAGCAATAATGTTACCACAATGCATACATTTATAGAATTTCATCATATAGCTTACCTCCCTAAAATCATATTAATCTTTAACCTGGCTTTATATTATCACATCATTCTCAATTTTTTTGTTGCATTTGCCACACTTTTGAGATATATTTAATTATATTCTATATTTTTTTAACAATGCGTATGGAGGGTATTCATGAAGTTTTTTAACGGTGTTTCAAATGAGGATACAAAAAAAATGATAAACTGCTTTGATACAGAGCCTAAAACATACAGCAACGGTGAAACCATAGCCGTACTTTCTTCTGCTCTATCATCAATAGGGCTTGTACTCTCCGGCAAAGCACACCTATACTACATTGATTATGACGGCAATGAACATACTATAGAATTCTTCAAAAAAGATGATGTGTTTGGAGAGCTTTTCTGCCTGCCTGCGGGCACTATGGAATATATAGTTGAAGCAGACAGCGAGTGTAAGGTTCTTTTCGTCCCTTACTCCACCATAACCTCACCATGCAGCAACCTGTGCAGCTGCCATATAGAAGTAATACGCAACCTTTTTCTGATGGCTGCAAAGAAGTCGCAGGAGCTTGCCCTCAGAATAAGCTTCATATCCAGAAAAACCACACGAGCAAAGCTTATGACATATTTTGAATACATGGCTGATATAACAGAAAGCAGCACGTTTGAGACACATGTTTCACTGTCTAAGCTGGCAGATTATCTTTGTGTTGACAGAACAAGCCTGATGCGTGAGCTGCGTCATCTCAAAGAAGAAGGTGTCATAGATTCAAACAGAAGAATGATCAAACTTCTGCAATAATATACGAGGAGAAATCAATATGAGAAGAAAAGACAGACAGATGCCTGAGGAATTCGCCCTCGGCATCATAGACAAATGTTCATTTGCGCAGGTTGCCATGGCAGATGAAAAAAGCAATCCCTACTGCGTACCTCTTTCAATTGTAAGGGACGGGAGCATCGTATATTTTCACAGTGCCATCGAGGGCACCAAAACAGATATTCTGAGAAGTAATCCAAGAGTATATGTGAGCTGCGTGGGAGATGTTGTCCCTGCCACAGATAAATTCACAACTGAATTTGAATCTGCTGCATTCTACGGTACTGCCAGCGAAGTTACAGACAAGGAAGAAAAAATAAAAGCTTTGAGGCTGATATGCGAGAAGTATACTCCTGCCAATCTTAATAATTTCGAATCTGCCATAAACAGAAGTCTTGACCGTACCGCAATATGGAGGATATCAATAGACAGCCTTACAGGCAAAAGAAAAAAATACGATAAATCAGGTGAAGAAATGAAATTCGGGAGGATGGAATGACGAAAAGAAAAATAATAGAAATTGACAGAGAAAAATGTAACGGTTGCGGAGCCTGCGCGGAGGCCTGCCACGAAGGTGCTATTGCCATGATAGACGGCAAAGCCCAGCTTATAAAGGACGATTATTGCGACGGTCTCGGTGACTGCCTGCCTGTCTGTCCGACAAATGCCATTTCATTTGTAGAGCGCGAAGCGGCTCCATATGATGAGGCTGCTGTAAAAGCAAGAATGGGCTCAGGCTGTCCGGGCAAAGCAATGCGTGAAATAACGCATACAGCAGATAACAACAAAACCGTTTCCGGTGAAAGCCAGCTGAGGCAGTGGCCTGTGCAGATAAAGCTGGTACCTCTGAATGCTCCATATTTTGATAATGCAGATTTACTGATTGCCGCAGACTGCACAGCTTTTGCATACGGTGCATTTCATAATGATTTCATAAAGGATCATATAACCCTGATAGGCTGTCCGAAGCTTGATGATATTGACTATTCGGAAAAGCTTGCCGTAATAATCGGTGAAAACAATATCAGAAGCATTACGGTTGTGCGAATGGAAGTACCTTGCTGCGGTGGACTTCAGTACGCTGTCACAAATGCCCTGGCCAAGACGGGCAAGGATATACCGCTCAATGTTGTAACGGTAGGAATAGATGGCAAAATCAAATAGCAATAAAGGGCTGCATATAAGCGGCCCTTTCAGTTATATCAGCTGTAGTATGCAAAATACGGAAATATCTATGAAACGATATTTCCTGTGTTATAAACAAGCCCTATCCGGACTTCTTCATATTTACTCTATTCTCAATGTAGTTCTGAACTTCATCGCGCGGGATATCAAGCGCTGCTGCAAGCTCGCCAAACATAAGCTCCTCTGCCTCTTTCATAAATCGCTCATCAACGGCTCCCAGTTTCTTTTTGCGTGCTTCTGCCTCGCGTTTTTTCTGGTGTATTGACATAGCCATCTCAATTATATTCAGGCAGTCATGACTGTTCATAACCTCTTTGTAGTGTTCTTTGAGCTGATTGAGATTATGGCTGTAGTATGCAGATGCGTCTATATGAGGAATCTCATCTATAATTTCCTCTGCACGTTTTTTTGATATTACAGGTCGCATATATATCTTATCATTATCTACAGGAATCGATATTTTGCATTCCTTATAGAGGGGCTTGAGTATATAGTACAATCTGCCTTTTGACTCACCCATCGATTTAAGTGTAGTAATCTCTTTAATCTCACATACTCCGGTTCTTCCATAAAAAATCAATTCCCCAACACTATACAAGCTATCACCTCTTACCAAACAAAAAGAAGTCCTGACAACAGGACTTACGTTTAAAAAAACCACTCGTTGTTAAAGATATTATAGCACACTTTGCGAAAAAAATCCAATAAATTTACAATGCAAATTTCAATCTCTCCACAATCAGCTTATAAACAAGCGGTATGCATACAATCTGAGCTATAAGCATTGCTATACAATTTGGCAGCCTCATAAGCACATATGCCATATACGTGCCATCTGCACCGTACATAGGCCAAAGGCATAATGTTGTAAGAAATAGCTTAATCAGAAATACTATTACCGATGCAGCAACTGTCCTCACAATCAAAGCTTTACCTGTAAGATCTTTTTTGTAAAAAACAAATCCATACGCCACACCTATAAGTATCAAAGTGGCAGTTATTCCGGGGTTATATGGGCCAAAAGGAACAAGTATGCTCCCTATAGTGTCTGCAAGTCCATATGCCATGCCTGACCATACAGGTCCATAAAGCAGTGCAACGATAAATATCGCAACGAAATCAGCGCTCAGGTGATAAACAGGCGTTGCCGGTACAATCCTGTTGAGGATAAGACAAAGTGCAGTCATCAAAGCTGTAACCACAAGCCTTGCTGTACTGTTGTTCATAGTCTGATGCATAAAAAAACCTCCTTTCACTTCAGTAACTACACTAAAGCGAAAAGAGTTTATTTCATACCTTAATGTAGTAGTGGATGCAATATTGTACCGCGGTTTTCCTTCGTTTATGGACAACATCCCATTCCATAACACTTAACGCACAATATTTACTCTACTTAAAATCCATGATAGCACAGTTTCCTACCTTGTTCAAGCCCTCATTTATGCTCTGCATCACAATACACACACCTATATATTCGTTTTACAGGGTCAACCAGTCTGAAGCTGTGCACAAGCTCCTGTTCTGTACTTGTTATACATCTTGGGTTTTTACAAAACAGTACATTGTCCAATTTCTTTGGCAAAGACAGATGTTTTTTACTGACAAGCTCATTATCCTTTACAATATTCACTGTTATTCCGGGATCCACATAACCTATTATGTCAAGATTGATATTTATCATCTCATCTATTTTAATCATATCTTTTATGCCATATTTCCTGCTGGAAACATTCTGCAGCACTGCAACGCTGCACGACATTCTGTCCAGATTAAGCAATCTGTATATCTCCATGCTTTTCCCTGCCACTATGTGATCGAGCACAATTCCGTCCCTTACTCCGTCTACATTCATCTGTTTTCTCCTTTCCTGACACCAAGAAGCTTTAATATTAATGCCATTCGTATATATTTGCCGCAAAGCACCTGTCTGAAATATGCCGCTCTCGGATCACTGTCAACCTCTGTTGATATTTCATTCACCCTCGGCAGCGGATGAAGAATTGACATATTCTCTTTTGCCCCTTCAAGTTTTTTCATGTCCAGTATATATGTATCCTTGAGTCTGATATAATCCTCTTCATTGAAAAAACGTTCCCTCTGGACTCTGGTCATATACAGTATATCCAGAGTTCCTATCACGCTTTCCATGTCTTCTGTCTGAATATATTCTATGTGCTTTTGCTGCAGCATATCGATGATATATCCTGGTACCTTGAGTTCCTCCGGTGCTATCAGAACAAACCTGATACCCGTATATCTTGACAATGCTTCAATAAGGGAGTGGACGGTTCTGCCGAATTTAAGATCTCCACATATCCCCACAGTCATATCGGAAAGCCTGCCTTTTTCTCTCCATATTGTAAGCAGGTCTGTAAGTGTCTGAGTAGGATGAAAATGCCCTCCGTCACCTGCGTTTATAAGGGGGACCCCGCAGCTGAGAGCAGCAGCAACAGGCGCCCCCTCTTTTGGATGTCTCATTGCAATTATATCTGCATAGCAGCTTACTGTTCTGACAGTATCCCTGACACTTTCTCCCTTGGCTGCAGACGATGAAGCCGCTTCCGAAAATCCAAGCACGCTACCTCCAAGCTCAAGCATGGCTGCTTCAAAGGAAAGTCTTGTTCTGGTGCTTGGTTCGAAGAAAAGCGTTGCGAGCTTTTTATTTCTGCATATATCTTTGTATGCATCAGGGCTTTCAATAATATCCTCCGCTGTTTTTATCATCTCATTTATTTCATCAACTGACAGATCCGTTATATTAATCAGATTCCTCACCTTCACATTACCTCCATCCCTTTGGATTGGCTCTAAAAGCCGCTATAAGCCTGCTGTCATCTGCTGTGATATATCCTTTTATCTGTGCTATATGTATTAGAGTATCAAGGTCACACAGACTCGTATTCCTTATTCCCGCCTTTGACATCCTCTCTTTTGCCTCTTCAAACTGATATGTGAATATGCTTACAATTCCAAGCACATCTGCTCCCGCATCTGTAAGAGCCGCTGCTGTATCAAGAACTGAGCCCCCTGTAGATATAAGGTCCTCTATAATCACTGTCTTCTGGCCTGGCAAAAGTCTTCCTTCTATACGATTACCTCTACCATGATCTTTAGCTGCACTTCTCACATATCCCATGGGCAGTCCCAGGATATGCGCTGCAATTGCTGCATGAGCAATCCCTGCTGTGCTTGTTCCCATCAGTATCTCAACACCCGGGCATTCAGATTTCACAGTATCTGCTATTGCTTTTTCTATGACATCTCTTGCCTCAGGTGATGAAAGCGTCAGCCTGTTGTCACAGTATACCGGACTCTTTATTCCACTTGCCCATACAAACGGCTCATCCGGCCTTAAAAACACTGCCTTTGTTTTCAGCAGGATTTCTGCTATTTTTTCTCTACTCATTGTTACCTCCAAACTCATTCATAGCCTTGATATATGCGTCCTCCGGGTATTCTGCTCCTGTTATTGAGCGTCCCATAACTATAAAATCCGATCCAAGAACATCTGCCATAGCAGGCGTTGTCACTCTTTTTTGGTCATTTGCGTCCTGTCCTGCAAACCTCACTCCAGGAGTCACTGTCACAAAATCGGCTCCGCATGCTTTTTTGACATGCATTGCTTCAAGAGGAGAGCAAACTACTCCGGCAAGACCTGCTGCCTTTGCGTTTAATGCGTATTTTGTCACAACCTGCTCCATGGAACAATCTATGAGAAGCTGCTTTTTCAGAGCCTGCTCGTCTGTACTTGTAAGCTGTGTAACTGCTATAACAAGGGGTTTTTTAATGCATCCTTCAAACGCATCTGCTGCAGATTTCATCATTTCAACAGTTCCGGCTGCGTGAACATTAATCATATCAGCATCAATAGCTGCAAGAGTTTTCATAGCTTTACCTACTGTATTTGGTATATCGTGCAGTTTAAGATCAAGGAAAACTTTATGTCCTCTTGCTTTTATCATTCTTACAATCTGTGGTCCTTCGCTATAAAAAAGTTCCATCCCTATTTTTACAAATGGCTTCGTCTTTTTGAACCTGTCCAGAAATTCTAGTGTTTTACTGGCACTGTCAAAATCGAGCGCCACAATTACTTCCTTTTTCATATTATTGCTTTTACCTCCTCCAGATTATTTATACCAAGTTCATCCATAAGCACAGGCAGTCTCTCCGTTATTTCAGAATATATCCATGGATTTCTAAGTCCCGCAGCACCTATCTGCACTGCATCAGCTCCTGCCATAACCATCTCTATCACATCTTCTGCAGATGATATCCCTCCCATTCCCATTACAGGTATATCCACTGCTTTCCTTACCTGGTTTACCATTCTTAATGCTATAGGAAATATTGCAGGTCCGGAAAGTCCTCCGGTAATGCTTGCAAGAACAGGCTTTCTTGTGCGGATATCTATTCTCATTGCCTGCACCGTGTTTATAAGGGAGATGCCGTCTGCACCTGCCGCTTCACAGGCTGCTGCTATCGAGGCTATATCTGTCACATTAGGACTGAGTTTAATATATACCGGTTTATGGGTAACGCATTTTACAGCCTTTGTGATTACAGCCGCCTGGCTTTCGCTCTGCCCAAAAGCAATACCTCCGCCCTTTACATTCGGGCAGCTTATATTAACCTCAATAATATCCACATGATTGCAGCCATCCATAATCTCTGCACATGACACATAATCTTTTTCTGAAAAACCGCTGATGTTTGCTATGATTATTCCATCATAGATCTTTGCAAGAGCAGGGAGCTTGTCTGTTGCAACACTGATTGCTCCAGGGTTTTGCAGTCCGACTGAATTTATCATGCCACTGCAGGCTTCCGCAATCCTGGGACTTTCATTCCCTATTCTTTTTTCGATAGTTGTTCCTTTAATTGCTATTCCACCAAGGATATTAAGATCAAACAGCTCTGCAAATTCACTGCCGTATCCAAATGTACCGCTTGCGGGAATCACTGGATTCTTAAGTTCAAGCTTTCCAAGCTTTACGCCTATATCTGCCATAAGATATCCTCCTTACTGAACACAGGACCATCCCTGCAAATTCTTTTTTCTCCTGTTATGCTTTTGCATACACACCCCATACATGAGCCAAAGCCGCATCCCATTCTTTCTTCAAAGCTAAACTGACCATCTGTCGCTTTTTTAAAAACGGCCTCGAGCATAGGCAAAGGCCCGCAGGCGCAGACATAGTCTCCCTCATCTACACAGTCTGTTACAAATCCCTCTGTTTTTATTCTCAGCTCTACTCCCAGCTGTTCAAACCGTTCTCTGAAAAAAACTTCTTTTTCGCTCTTAAATCCCAATATTACTGCCGGCTCTTTGCCAGCCATAACAAGATGCTTTGCCAGAGCATAAATCGGAGCTGCTCCCATGCCACCTCCTGCAAGTATTGCATTTGCCGGTATTTTTTCAATATTGTATCCATTACCCAGAGGAGACATCGCTTTCAATATATCTCCGGATTTCATCTCTTTTAATATTTCTGTGCCTTTCCCAACAACTCTATAAACAACTGTGATTCCTTCCTTGTTCCAGTCTGCTATCGACAGCGGCCTTCGCAGGAATTTTTGCTCAACCAAAATATTTATGAACTGCCCAGGAGCTTTTATCTCCTGCGTATTGCCGGCAAGTCTCATTTCATAAATCCCTGCTGCAATCTGTCTGTTTTTTTCAATTATCCAGCTCTCATCTCTCATAAACAATATCACCTCCACATATGGTTACTGCCACCTGCCCTTTTACTTTCATTTTATCAAACGGGCAGCTTCTTCCTTTACTTCTGAATTTGTCTTTATCTATCACCCACTCCGTATCTTTATCTATCACCACTATATCTGCAACACTTCCCTCTGTAAGATATCCTGCATCAAGTTCAAACCTTGATGCAGGGTTTGAGCTCATAAGCTGCACCAGTTTTTCAAAGACAATTTCCCCTGTTTCACAAAGCAATGTATTCATCACTGCAAAAGCTGTTTCAAGTCCTATAATCCCATTAAGGCTGTTACGAAATCCTCCTGATTTTTCCCGTATGCTGTGAGGTGCATGGTCTGTTGCAATCATATCTATAGTACCGTCTCTTATTGCCTCTACAATCGTCCTCTTATCTATGCGGCTTCTTATCGGCGGATTCATTTTGAATTTGCCGTCATCTTCAACATTTTCCTCACAAAATGCTATATAATGAGGTGCTGTTTCGCATGTAACATCTATACCTTTTGCTTTCGCACATCTTACAGCCTCTACAGTCTTTGCTGATGATACATGGCATATATGAAGCGATGCATTCGTCTTCTCTGCAAGCTCTATATCTCTTATTGCCTGCTTCCATTCACTTCTGGCATCTGAAGGAGGGTATTTTTCATCTTCACAGTGAGCTGTTATTATTCTGCCAAGAGAAGCTGCCTTAATCATGGCTTCTTTCATAAGCTCTTCATCCTGCACTCCCTTGCCGTCATCAGAAAAAGAGGCAACTCTTCCGGCTATTTCATCCATAGCCGAAAGACTGCCTCTTCCCTGCTGTCCTTTTGTAATTGTACCATAGGGAATAACCTTTATCGCCGCATCCCTTCTGATTATCTCTTCCATCACCTCAAGGGATGACAAATCAGATGGTGCAGGCACTACATTTGGCATCGCAAGCACTGTTGTGAAGCCTCCTGCAGCAGCTGCTGCCGTCTCCGTCTTAATTTCCCCCTTATATGAAAAACCCGGTTCTCTGAGATGCACATGTACATCTATGAAGCCCGGGCAAATAAAAAAGCTATCACAGCAGATAACTTTGTCAACAGAAATATTGTCAATATTATCGGAAATGCAGACAATCCTGTCTCCATCAATCAGAATATCCGCCGCAGCGAACCTGTCTCCCATATATACGTTACCCCCTTGTAAAAGTATCTTCATCTCTGCTCCTTAATCTATTTTTGCTCAAATCTATAGCAGGATATCATACTATGTGCAGGCTTGTCAATGGTCAACCGGAATTTTTCAAAAAAAAATTCAAGGCGACGTGAGCTTCCTGCTACGCGCCGCCATTGTTTTTTGTTGTCTCTATTCCATCATAACAACCTTAATTGATTCAAGGGTTGCGCCGATAGCCGGATCGTCAGCTTCTAATTCTCCATTATCGACTTCAACCTTTACGTAGATACCAGTCTGGTCATCGCCTCCGCGTGCTACATAAGTTATATTCAGTAGTAACATGAATAGGTGTGTATGTGTAATCTCCATATGTAACAGCGTCACCGATTTCGGCTGTCTGATCATCAGTAAGATTCCAAAGATCAATTACTCTCTGAACCGCTTCATCCTGGCTAGATACCATATCTCTCGTGGTTGCATTAATTCTCAGAGGCATGCCGTATCCCTTCTCTGTCTTACAAAAATCGATAATGAGATCGCCAGTCTTGAAATCGCTATCATCGAGATTCATCGAATATACCTCGTAGTCATAGCCTTCCGGAACTGAGAGCGTAATAAGGCTGGCATCGAGGTCTGCAGGACCGCTACCAGTATCTCCATACTCCACTACAGTACCTGCCGCTGTACTATTATCTGCAGTCGCATTGTCGTCTGTTGCCGCAGTATCGTCGCTTGCACCTCCACAAGCACAGAAGCTAAGCGAAAGCATAAGTGCCATAAGTAAAATTAATAGTTTTTTCATTGTATTTTCCTTTCCCTTAATCCTGAGCTTTACACCCTGTAATCTGCATTCTGCTGATCACACATATGATTTATCTATTTCGACAGTGAGTATTTTACCCAGATTTTCTTGTTGTTCTTATCCGTATTATATGTTGTAAATGACGTCATTTTTTCCGGTACCAAGAGGATTACAGCCATCTTGAGTGTATTTCCCTCTGTATACGCCATCATACTATAGTGTGAAAGATATTCATCAGTTCCACTGCACATAATCTCTTCAACATATTTCGAAACATCACCTTCAGCGAGTATAGGCTGGCTCAACAGCTTGCTGCATTTCTTGTCATATATATTGTTAGGATTAATTATTTCATTTCCTTCTACCGGCCATTGTTCGTACCCGCTCGGCGTGCCAAACTCGTACTCAAGAGCTACAAGCTTACGCCCTTCCGTAGGGTATAAGAAAATCATTCCCTGGTTATAGATGAAATCCCAGTCTTCCGGCCATATTTCCTTGAAATAAGCATCTGCGTCATCCCCTACATAGGTATTTGTTACCCTATAGTTTACAGTTCCGTAATTTGTATCGTATGTTATGCCATTTGCTGCCGATATAGGATAGCTCTTGGTGCCCAGCTTTTTCTTTACGGTTACTGTGCATTTGAATTTCTTGCCGCCTACTTTAGCTGTAACCGTAGCCTTGCCTGCGAGCTTTGCTGTAACCTTTGCAGTTTTTGTACCGGTTGATTTAACAGTTGCCACGCTCTTATTGCTGGTAGTCCATGTTACCTTCTTGGATGTGTTGCTGATTTTGAGCGTAATCACAGAACCAGAGTATAAGCTCGCCTTCTGTTTGTTAATCTTGACTGTTGCTGCAGATGCTGTAACTGTTGATGAAATCACAAGTGACAGAATCAGCGCAAGGGAAATTAACAATCTTCCTAATTTTCTTTTTTCCATTTTCGTGTTCTCCTTTTCTTCTTTTTGTTATATGCCTTCAGTTAATATTTAATCATCCCAGCCGTCGCTCCATTCTTCAATTGCCACGGCCATATTGCTTGTCAGAATATTTAAGACTGCAGCTTCAGTATCTTCGGAAAATGCTCCAATCTTCCATTCTCCGTCAACTTTAACACAGTCAAAGACAGCATCACAGGTTGCAGTCTCAGTTTCCTCTGTTTCTGTTTTCTCCATAAATGTTTCATAAAGCAAATCTTCAAGTTCTGATTCGTCAGAGCCTGATAAAGCCATTGAAAATCCCTTGACTATGTAATCGCTAAGTGCTGCTTTCATAACCGGGCTGACGTCAGTATATGTGAACTTCACTGCTACTGTAGCGGTATCGCCATTTTCAGTCATCTCCCCAATCTCATATGTCATCTTTGCAGTACATTCCTTCAGATAATCCAAAAACTGCTCTGAACCCAGTTCTTCTGCAATTTCTTCTTCTGAGCCAAGATTTTCCCCTTCTCCAGATGGATCTTGCAGGCAATCACGAGCCGCTGCAATGTCAAAGCCTTTAAGCGCATCACAAAATGTCTTTACAGCTACGTCAGGCTTGCTACCGCAACCGGCAAAGCATAGTGCAAGTACCAGAGAAAGTGCAATAATACTTAGTCTCTTTATAATTCTTTTCATTTTCTTTTCCTTTCTTTGGGATATTCTCCCTGAGTAGCCGGTTTAGAATTTGCCGCTGCGTCCATGACCTCCTCCGCCGGACTCACTGCGGCTGCCACCGCCAGACGATGAGCTTTTCTGAAGCTTGCGGCGCGCCTGCGTCTGAAATGCAAATGTGTCCTTTTGCTCTGTCACATTGAGCTGCCCTGTGATGTAGTTGTTTGCGGTAGTCAGCACTGCAACCTTACCCATACGTATCCACATGTTTCCGACAACGAGGAATGCGATAAACACTGCAAGTCCTATCGCAATTACGATGAAAAACGCCGGGCTTTCCCTTACCGGATCGCCATCCTGAGCCTTTTGAAGATAAACAGAGCATTCACTGATATAGTCCCTGAATCCGCCATACCAGTCGTCTTCGCTGAAATTGTCGAGGAATTTGTCCTCCAGCACATCCAGACCATAGTCATCGAACGCATACTCGCTCTTATCGCCATAGCAAAATGTTGCATAATCGCGATCCGACATGCTCAAAAGCAGCATGATACCGTCTCTGCCGTCTCCCTCGCCCATGGTGTAGTCATGATAAATTGAATAGTTCGCTTCATATACGTCATCGCAATCATAGTAGTTGAGATAATTGTCTACCGTGACAATGTAAACTCCCACTCCATATTTTTGGGAAACCGCCTCCGCCTCCGTTTCAAGTTCCTCAAGCTCCTCATCGCTGAGAATGTACGCCTCATCCGTAACATTATACAGTTGCGGCCCTGTAGCTTCTGATTCGGCATCCACTGTGTTCACGCTCATCAGAAGCATGGTCATAAGTACTGTCAGGAAGCAAAATATTTTTCTTTTCATTGCGCCCTCCTTACTACATCCACAGCCACAGCACAAATGCCACGCCGATGGCACTGAGTGCTGATGCAACTGCTGCAAATATACCTGCCGCCTTTGCGAAGCTGGATGGGAGCTCCCCGACAAGCTTACCTGTCTGTCCATTCATCGCAAAGAGAAAATTCTTATCCTTCCATTTTGTTGTAAGAAGCCAGACCGGAATCAGTGCGTAGTGCACTTTTCCACGTTTCAGGTTGATATTTGTTTCTGATGCAGAGCATGTCTGGTATCCAATTACGGTTTTTTCAAGCGCTGCCACAAAAGATCCCCTGCAACGCGTGTCCGCACGCTCATAACAATCTTCGACAGCCACATCATATTTGTCCGCCAGAAATCCCGGCAAATATGCTGTAGAGAAAGGTGCAAGCTCCGAGTAATCATACGGTTCTATAGAGTCCATATAATCGTCCGGCATCTTGCCAGATGCATCTACCGGAACTTTTTCGAAAGAAATTTCTCCGCTTCGCAAAACATTATAGTGGTCCGTGTCGATAACCTCATATCCGTCACTTCTGTGATTGTAGCTTCTTGTTGCCTCGAAGTTTACGCTTCCTTCTGCCTCAGCATCAAACATCCAGAACGGGACATATACACCTTTAACCTCTTTGATATGATTTGACCTGGAAAATGCCTTTGGAAGAAGCGGCTTCTTTGCATAGTGCTTTTTGAGTGCACTTATTGCATCTTCTTTGCTTAGTTTGAACGGAAGAACGTAATCCGGCTTCATCGTTCCTGCGAATTGCCCCGGAACGATGCTTGAGCTTCCGCAATATGGACATGATGTCGCAGCAGTAGTCGCATCACATATGATTTCCGCTCCGCACGACGGGCAGGAATATACTTTCATCCCATCTGCGTCCGCGCCCCATTCCCCGCCGAGCCCGGATGTATCCCATTCTGACTCCTGCTTTTCCTCTTCCATGGTTGCCTTTATCGCCTGGGCATCTTTGTCAGCATAGAGAGCTTCAATCTCGGCGACTTCGTAAGCACTGCCGCAATAGTCGCATTCCAGTTTCCCGGATGCTCCTACAAAATGCAAAGGTCCTCCGCACGATGGGCATTGATAATTAGTTATTTGTGTTGACATTTTACTTCCTCATTTTATCCTTCTAAAGTGCGTCGATTACTCCTGCGAGATAAGTCGGCGATACTGATGCATAAATGAAATTATCTGCCAACTGATCTTTTACCGCCTGACGCACATCGGCAGCAAGCATTTCATCAGCGATTTCATCAACTAACAAAAGCGTTTTACAGTTTCTCTCTGTTTCGTTGCCTTGCAATTCGCTCAGAATCTTTAATCTCTCGCTCAAATTCCAGATTTCCTTTCGGGCAACCTCCATCACCAGCACATTAGCATGGCAGGTACGGCACATAGAAACTGTTTCTTCCGGCTTTGCAGATATGAATATTACAAAATCAAAATTGCTGTTGCAAAGTGCGTTTTTTATCGCTTCTGCAAACATTTCGCCTTGTATATCCAATACAATTCTACGCATTATACTTTACCACCACCTTTCCTGTTTGCGCATATTATATCCCGAATTCTGTTTTGATACCCCCGCCAATTGGATAGGTTTTTATCGTTT
>CAVAON010000039.1:14867-17846 GCA_963590215.1 Anaerovoracaceae bacterium
ATGCAATGTAGTCATATGAACAAAATGAGCCAAAAAAATTTATACGCAGCATTAATAGTGCTGGTTCTGATTGCGTCTGCCATGAGCATTCGCTATTTCACAATTAACGGGATGCTTCCATCAGACCTCAAATATCTTCGAAATGTTATTCATATTTGCCTTCTGATCGCCTGGGGTGTTTCCATGCACAAGCGTATTATCCAGGTTAGGATTCGGCGATATCTGCTGGCGATTGCATCAATGATGATTCTGTGGGTTTTGCTCAAAGCAATCAACTATTCCATCGACAATATGGATATAAAGTGCTGGCTCTGGTATCTTTACTACATTCCGATGCTATTTATTCCATCCGTAGCCCTGTTTATAAGCATGTCCCTTGGCAAGTCAGAAAACTACGTCCTGCCGCGATGGTCAAAGCTTGTATATGTGGTATCCGGGATACTTCTTCTGCTCGTTCTGACAAATGATCTGCATCATATTGTTTTCTCTTTTTCATCAGGCATCAGATCACCTATTGGCTATCACCATGAATTCGGATATTACATCATCCTCGCATGGATATTCCTGTGCGCACTGTGGTCTTTTGGACTCATGCTTATTAAATGCCGCATCCCCGGGAGCAGAAAAATTCGCATTCTGCCTCTTGCACCCCTTGTGCTATCTTTCATATATACGATTTTGTATATACATAACGTCCACTGGGTTCTGCTGCTTGCCGGCGATATGACCGTCACGCATTGCCTGCTGATTGCTGCCGTATTTGAGGGCTGCATCCAGTGCGGGCTCATTCAATCAAACATGGGTTATGTTGAGCTTTTCGAGGCTGCGAGCCTGCCAATTCAAATCACTGATAGAGATTTTGTTACGAAACAGTCTTCTGCCGCAATGCAGGATATTCTATCAAAGAATCTGTTGCAGGACATGAACACAGACACCATCAATCTGGATAGTGATACTCTTCTGAAAAGACATCATCTAAGCGATGGCTGGGTGTTCTGGGAGGAGGATATTTCAGAATTGAATAGACTAAAGGAGAAGCTGGAATATACGCAGGATGAGCTTCGCGATACCGGTAATATTCTCGCAGTGAGGAATGCGCAGCGCGAAAAGCTCCTCAGACTATCTGAAGAAAATCGTCTGTATGATCTGATGGAGACCCAGACTGCCCGCCAGATTGCAATGCTCAGGGCTATGCTTGCAAAAATCCGTATTACAGATAACTTAGAAAGAGCCAGAAAACTTCTCGGACAGTCCATCATTATTGGAACATATATCAAACGCAGAAACAATCTGATTTTTATCGGTACGCAGCACAATGCAATTTCTATGCAGGAGCTTACGCTTTGCCTCAATGAATCGATGGAAAATCTGAAGCTATACGGTGTGGAATGCCGAGCTCTCGTGACAGATGATAAGCCTCTTGCTCCATCCCAGGCAACGCTGATTTACGATCTGTTTGAAGCTGTCGTGGAGACAGAGCTTGAAACACTTGAGTCTATTTTAATATCCATCGAGATTTGTGATGATGCCGAAAAATATATTGAGGTCAATATTTGCTTCCAGGCAGAAAAGCTACAGATACCCGGCACTCTTCCTGATTCAAATATTGCAAAGATATCCTCAATAAAAGCTCAGTTCCCTGATGTGAAATGGACACGTGACGATGACGGCTTACAATATATCACATGGAAAATTTACAACAACGCTGAAGACAGGAGGTAAAGCAGATGGACAGAATTAAAGAAAGCTTTGACAGTCTGCCGATTGCCGTCTGCTTCTTTGGTGCAAACGGCGTGGTAAGGCTTGTGAACCACAGAATGCTTGCAGTGATGGACTATCTGCGTCGCGACGGTGTTCAGACGCTTATCGAGATGGAAACCGCATTAGAGAGTCCGCCAGAGAATGTCATCTGCCTCAACCCACAGCTTAAAATCTATCGCTTTCCTGATGGCAGGGCACTAAGATTTACATGTGAAAACATAATCACGAAGACGGGTACCAAATATACTCAAGCTACCGCCGCCGACGTTACAGAGCTATTGCATAAGCAAACAGAATTAAAGGAAGAAAATGAGAAATTAGCAGAAGCCAATGAACAGCTCAGAAAGCTTTTTGAGCAAATGCCCGAAATCATAAGAGAAGAAGAAATACTCGAAATGAAGCTTCGTGTCCACGACGATATCGGACACAGCATTCTTGCTGCACGGCGTACACTCCTTAGAAATCCAGAGCTTGCAGATCTACGGGCTGCTGCCAGAGTCTGGGAACAGGCCATATCCGTACTCTATCGTTCTAATCAGATGCTTGAAGAAACAGACCCGTTTGATACAGCGATTAGCAGGGCTCGCAAAATGGGTGTCATGGTGCTTCCAGCCGAAAATTCGAAAATTGCAGCTTTGCCCACATTGCCTCGAAATCGCGCATTGGTTGCACTTGCGATTATTGAATGCAGTTCAAACTGCGTGCGTCATGCCGACGGCACAAAGCTGTATATGTCCTTTGGCAGGAAATCCGGGTTCGAAGAAATCATTCTGACCAACAACGGCATGCCGCCCAAAGAAGAAATCAGCGAGTGCGGTGGGCTGTCCATGCTTCGCCAGCGTGTGGAAGAAGCGGGCGGCAGCATGGAGATTGAAAGCCTGCCTGATTTCAAGCTTATTCTTAATCTGCCCGGAGAGGAGGATACTGAACAATGAAAGTTATGATAGTTGAAGATCAGCCAATGATTCGCAGCCTGCTGGAAAGCTATTTCCCTGAAGAAAACGGGCACCAGATTGTCGCATCTATCCCCAGTGCCAGACAAGCAGTGGAGATTTGCCGTGCAAACACTGTTGACCTGATTTTAATGGATGTTCAAACGCAAAATAGAGAAAACGGTCTTGTAGCAGTCCGTGATATTAAGGCTATGAATCAAAACATCAGAATTATCGTCGTAACATCTCTAATCGATGGTGCAATTCTTGATGGCGCCAAATCTGC
>CAVAON010000039.1:17856-18787 GCA_963590215.1 Anaerovoracaceae bacterium
GAGCAGACAGCCTCTGGTATAAGGATTCATCCCAGACTCGCCTGATGGAGGTCATCAGGCAGACAATGGCCGGCGATCACATTTTCCCCGATGCACCGCCACCTGTAGAAATCGGCAATGCAAAAAGCACCGAATTCACAAAAACAGAGCTAAAAGTCCTTCGCCATCTCCTGCGAGGCATGTCCTACACCCGCATTGCGGATGAGATGGGCATCGAAATGTCCACAGTCAAATTTCATGTGACAAATATGCTCCAGAAGACCGGGTTTAAGAATAAGCTCCAGCTTGCTCTTGCTGTCAGCGAAGCTAAGATGATTGTCGATCTCGATGAGCCTGGCAAACCAGATTAAAATTCACCAAAAAGGGCCTCGGAGACATATCCGAAGCTCTTTATTATTACCATTATGTCTGGCAGCTTGGCAGGTTAAAAAAACATTGCCATTTACTGCTATAATCATTTATCTGCTTTTTGAACTGATATTAGACCACTTTGTATAATACTTCTTGCCATCTATTATACGCACACCTCTAACCTTGTAATAGTATCTCTTACCATCCTTCAGATTTTTAGCATTTACAATCCGACATGTTTTATCGCTGAAATGTTATAATTATTATCAGTAAGTCCTGATGCTACTATCTCTGTCAGAGCCTCTCTGTCTTTGCTGCATTGCTTCAGCACAGGTTCTGAGGGAAAGTCTACAACATCTGTATTTTTTCTTTAGGCAGACCAGTATATCTGACAATTTTCTCAACAGGCTCATTGTCCGCCCTCATAGCCCTTGCCATCTCAATTTCACGCTCTGCTCTGCCAGAAGCTTCACCTTGCTTAATACCTCGTTCAAGGCCGGAAGCTTCACCTTGTTCAAGCCCTTTTTCAAATCCAAGCTCAATTCCATCCTGCCTGGACATCTCCATCGCTTCTTCCTGC
>CAVAON010000040.1:0-18623 GCA_963590215.1 Anaerovoracaceae bacterium
ACGAACGACTCAAAAGGAACTCCTCCACACTTTTCTTATCAACGCTGGAGCCTCTTATCTGAAGGCTCCCTTCCGAAACCTTCACTGCAAATGTATTCTTGCATTTAGGACAGTTCATGTCCTCAATATCTGCAGACTTTGATGAAAATAACGGCTTGCCGCATATAGGGCATGCAACTTTGTATTTGTCGGCTTGAAATTTTTCCATTTTAATAATTCGCCCCCTTCGACTATGAATTATTCAATATGTATCATGGAACCGAGCGACTCTCTACTCCTGCCGTATAGGGAAACATATCCGGCATATCAAGCTTTGTTCACGGATAATGGGGCATAGCAAGATTTGCTGGGATATAGCATGTCGGGCAGAAAACCGGGATGTCCTCAGTAACCCATCTGTGTGAATTACAGATCCTTTATTACTTTGACTGCAACTCCCTGTATCACACAATTGTCAACTACGATGTCTTTAAGTGCAGAGTTCTCCGGATGAAGGATGATCCTGCCGGTGTCTCTGTCCCGGTAGAAGCGCTTAAGAGTAGCTTCATTGTCTACAAGAGCAACTACAATCTGGCCATCACATGCATCGTTTTGGATACGGACTATAACCAGGTCTCCGCTCTCAATCCCTGCATCAATCATAGAGTTCCCGCTTGCTCTCAGAATAAAGAAATCACCACTGCCAAACAGCGACTCGGGGAGTGAAACATATTCCTCGATATTCTCCTCCGCAAGATTAGGTGTGCCGCAGGCTATCCTGCCAACAATGGGAATGCTGATAATATCAGTACATGTCTTTTTGATTCTCTCCGTTACGATGGTATCACCGTCGTAGGAAATCATACCATCCTCATTCATGGCAATCAGGTATCTGTGTACAGTTGCCCTGCTGATACCGATACCGGCAGCAATAGTGCGAGTGGAAGGCGTGCTGCGGTGCACACAGTAATAATCGTCAACAAAATCAACAATAGCGGACATTGTTTCAGGACTCTTGCTTCTCAAAAGTGACCCTCCTTTCTATCTAAGACATCGTGTCTCATTTGATGATTTGATTATAAACGTATGTTCGCGTTTGCGCAAGCGGTTTTTTGTCAAAAAATAAAAAGAAGCGTTTTTCGCCTCTTTTAGTTATGATGATACTTTTTTATAAATCCAGGCTGTCTAAAATGATAAACTGCAAAGATCTCATATCAGGTTGCTTGGAATCAACAAATTATCCCGGTCAATCGGAAATGGCTGAGGGAACATGCAGACCACACCACCGGCACCTTTTACCAAAGTGGTTTTATCAATTACGCTGAATTTCTTTACTTCTTTCTTGTTGGGATTCGCACTCTTCTTGATTTCCAACGGATGAATCCTTCCGTTTTCCTCTACAAACACATCTATTTCTTTTGCATTTGAATCGCGATAAAATGTTAGAAGCGTAGTGCTTTGGGCGTAGGCATAATTCTTTACAAGCTCCATCACCACATAGTTCTCATACAGATGACCGCTTGCTGCACCGTCACGCAGGGATTCCATCGTCAGCCATCTGGTAAGAAATGCGCATAGTCCGGTATCACAGAAATACAGTTTGGGAGTTTTCACGAGCCGCTGCAGTTCATTGTTTGAATACGGCTCCAGAAGATACACAACGTCCATATCCTGCAAAATACCGAGCCATTTTTTTGCTGTAACCTCGGAAATTCCGGCTGCTTCACTGAGCGTTTTGTAGTTAACAAGATTGCCGACCAGGGCAGCACAGGCACGGATAAAATGTTTGAAACCCTGCACGTCCTGAATTCCCTCACTGTTCACTGCGTCGGCAATAAGGTAGTTATCAATATAGGATTGATAGTAAACCTGAGTCTGTTCCTCGGTGGCATTCTGCACATCAACATAACCACCGCGCCAGATGTGCTTAAATACAGCATTGATATCATTATCGGGGAGCAGTTCCTTGCGCTGCATCAGACAGTCCATGGAGAAATCTAACGGTGCGGGATCAAGTACCCCGGCCTTCTCTCTTTGTGACAGACCATAGAGATGTAAAATGCCAAGGCGGCCGGCCAGACTCTCCTGTGAATCCTCCATAATTTTCTTCCGCTGAGAGCCGGTTAACCAGAATCGCCCTCGTTCATCGCTTTCATCACAGAGAATTTTGATGGTCTCCAGCAGTTCCGGAGCTTTCTGAATTTCATCAATCAAAATCGGCGGCTTATAAGTCTGAAAGAACAGTCTGGGATCATTTCTTGCAAGTTCTCTCATATAATCGTTGTCCATCGTGACAATCGTTCGATTCTGTTTCTCTGCTAAGTGTTTAAGCATAGTGGACTTCCCAACCTGTCTTGCGCCTATAACTAAAACGGCTTTAAACAGCTTGTTGATTTCAAGGAACTTTCGTTCCAGTTCACGTTCTATATATTCCATATCGCCCTCCAAAATGACGGTAATCTAAAGTACACTTGCATTTTAACATAATTTTGCATAATGTCAAGGTACATTAAGTGTGAACTTTTTAAAAACGGTTGACATAGAATACAGAACACCAATCGCTTTTTGATACGCACCGTCAGTTTTATTGGGATTGCTTTTCCCTCTGACAGCAATATAATTAGCTTTCGGAACATTTACAATCTCAGGTTTGTTCTTCGGCATATAAAATTCTTTATACTCTTTCTTAAAATCAAAAGCCATAATTACCTTGTATGATGTTTATAGAAGCAAAAACACCATATTCCCTTTCTTTTAATATCGTGGTTTAATACAATTCAGATACTATGGACTTTTGATTTTTCCCTGTAGCTCGACTACTTAACTGGAGTGTATTGCCGCTTCCTTTATCTGAATTGTTTATCAGCTGGATGTTGCCGGAGTGTTTTCACTCAGAGTACTTATTTCTATCAAGTCTACGATGATAATCGATTGCGGACATCATGGTATCAGACTTTATGAAAGGGAGGTACAACCTCATGAAAATTTATGTAGGCATTGACATTGCCAAATTAAATCATTTCGCCGCCGCGATTTCTTCGGACGGTGAAATAATCATTGAGCCGTTCAAATTCACAAATGACGCTGATGGCTTCCATATGCTGCTCTCCAAACTCGAATCATTCGACAAGGACAGCATCATCATCGGTCTTGAGTCGACGGCACACTACGGCGACAACCTTGTTCGATACCTTGTTGCTGAGCTTTACCATGTGTGTGTGTTGAACCCCATCAAAACCTGTCAGATGCGAAAAAACAACATTCGTAAAACCAAGACAGATAAGGTCGACACATTTGTTATTGCTAAAACTCTTATGATGCAGGATGAGCTCAGATTCGTCAGCTTCTCCGATCTTGACCTGATGGAGCTTAAAGCTCTGGGGCGTTATCGTCAGAAGACGATTAAGCAACGCACCCGATTGAAAATCCAACTGACAGCCTATGTTGATCAGGTGTTTCCGGAAATTCAGTACTTTTTCAAATCAGGGCTGCATCAACATGCTGTCTACGCTTTGTTAAAAGAGGCGCCCTCTCCAAAAGAGATTGCTTCCATGCATATGACTCATCTGGCAAATCTGCTTAAAGTGAACTCACACGGGCACTTTACCAAAGAACATGCCAAAGAATTAAGAGTTCTTGCACAGAAGTCTGTCGGTGCCAGCGACAGCACTATATCTATTCAGATAACTCAAACCATTCAACAAATCGAGTTACTGGATAGCCAATTAAAAAAGATTGAAGCTGAGATGACGGATATCATGAAATACAACGACTCTGTCATCATGACTATTCCGGGTATCGGTTATATCAATGGCGGAATAATCCTCGGCGAAATAGGTGATATTCACCGTTTCTCCAATCATAGCAAGCTGCTCGCCTTTGCCGGGCTGGACCCCTCAGTTTACCAATCCGGTAACTTTCAGGCCAAAACGACAAGGATGTCCAAACGAGGATCTCGTGTCTTACGATATGCTCTTGTAAATGCAGCTTGGAACGTTGTCAGGAACAACGCAACCTTCAAGGCTTATTATGATGCCAAGAAGGCTGAAGGCCGGTCTCACTACAATGCACTGGGACACTGTGCCGGTAAACTTGTCAGGGTTATCTGGAAGATGCTCACTGACGAAGTTGAATTTAACCTCGAGTAAGAGGTATTGTTTGTCAATATCGATAGATTTTTGAAAAGCACCCTAAGGGAGCTCTATTAAAGTTACCCTTTTTGCCACCGATATTAAAAAATCGAATTTTGGGCTAATTTATACTTGACTTTTCATAGCTGGTCTCCCAATCAATTCACAACATTCATTTTAACTGATATGGTTTGTCAAGTCCAGTATAATTGTGGTATAATTAGAAAGCTGAAATTCGGCGAAGATATATTTAACATTAATATATATATTAAGATACAGGAGGGAAATTATGAAGTTTGCATTTATTTTGAATTTTGAAGGATTGCACCCTGACAAGTACAATGTTTTGTGTGACAAGGGAGCCAATTACAATATGGTTTACGGAGTAAACGACATGGAAGAAACAGAGGCTTTGGTAGAGAAGCTGGCAGCTGACGGATATGAGCTGATTAATCTTTGCAGTGCTTATGATGCTGATATGAGTGCAAAGGTTGCGCAGGCAGGAGTTAGGACATGTGCAGCAGACTATATGGAATCAGAAGCTGCAAAGCTTGACAAAGTGGAGGATTTTTCAGAATACGGAGTTATTATAGTAGATGCAGGGCTTGCTGAAACTGCAGCTTATGAACTTAAAGATCCGGCAGCAAACACTCATATCAGGTTTATCAGAGATATTGAAGGTGCATGCAAAGCGGCTAAGGACCTTGTTGCTGATGGCGTTACATTTATCGAACTGTGCAGCTGGTTTGATGCAGAGAAGACAAATGCAGTGATTAAGGCAATAGATTGTGATGTCCCTGTAGGTTCGTGCGGACTGTAGAAAGAACGGTTGATAGATTATGCTGACTTTGGTTGCTGCAACGCAAAACAAACACAAAATAAAGGAAATAGAAGCAATAACAAAAGAATTCGGGTTTAACTTGATTTCAAGGCAGGAAGCAGGTGTTCCTGATATTGAAATTGTTGAGGATGGGAAGACTTTTGAAGAAAACTCATACAAAAAAGCCTTCGAAATTATGAAGATAAGCGGACTGCCGGCAATTGCAGATGACTCCGGCCTTATTGTGGACGCTCTTGACGGAGCACCGGGGGTATATTCGGCCAGATTTGCAGGAGAGGACAGCGATGACAAAGCTAACAACAGGAAGCTTCTTGAGCTTATGAAGGATGTACCTGTGCAAAAACGCAGTGCCAGATACGTTGCAGTCATAACACTTGTTTATCCTGACGGTACATGTATAGCATGCAGAGGCGAGTGCGAAGGATATATAATGTTTGAAGAAACAGGAAACAATGGCTTTGGCTATGATCCTCTATTCAGACCCGAGGGTTATGATGTTTCCTTTGGACAGATTCCTGCAGATAAAAAGAACAAGATAAGTCACAGAGCGAAGGCTCTTGAACTGCTCAGAGTAAAACTAAGGGAGATAAATGGTTAAAAGCAGATTAGGACAAATGATCCTGCTTGGAATACAGCGCTTTCAGGATCCATATTATCAGGGCTTCGCTGCACAGATGGCTTTTTTCTATCTGCTTTCTATTGTGCCTCTTATCATAGTTTTTTCGCAGCTCCTTAATATATTCTCAATATCGACTGAGTTCATAGAAGAACTTTTAAATATGTATGCAGGAGGAGTTATAGGAGACAGTGTAAGTGAGTGGTTTGAAGGCTCTGACAGTATTACAACCAATATCGTTTTGATTGCAATAGCCTTGTGGTCATCTTCGAGAGCACAATTTGCAATGACCAGGATTACAAACTATACTCTTACAGCAGGCAGATCTACAGGCAAAGGATATTTTCAGGAAAGATTCAGGTCTGTGGCAACTATTCTGATTACTGTTTTCTCACTTGCGTTTGCACTCATTGTTATAGTATTCGGTGAAAAAATACTGTATGTTGTTCTAAACGGACTTGAGGTTATGCTGAACGTAAAGTACGAAATTGGTGATGTATGGATGGGCCTCAGATGGCTGTTTGCTTTTGTTCTTTATTTCCTTATGGTAAGCCTGAACTATTACATAATTCCTACCGAAAAAGGCAGGATAAGAGACGTCCTTCCAGGGAGCATTTTTGCCTCGGCAGGCATGCTTATTGTCACGCTTATATATTCGAAGTATACCAATTATGCTCTTGGAGCAGGTAATTACAATATACTTTACGGTTCACTCGCATCTATTGTTGCACTTTTGTTCTGGTTCTATTTCATCGCATGGGTACAATGCCTTGGAGTCCTGTTTAACAAAGTGTGGAAAGATACAAAACGATAGACAGGGCACAATAGAAACATAAACAAATGTAAGCATTTGATATTTGATAAAGGAAATTAAAATGAGCGATCTTACCAAAAGAGCTTTGGCTGAAGCTTTGAAAACAAGACTGACCCAGACGACATTAAAAAATATAACGATTAAGGATCTCACAGATGATTGTGGCCTTAACAGGCAGACATTCTACTATCATTTCAGCGACGTATATGAACTGATGGAGTGGATATTCATAGAGGAGACAAATCGCATTCTTGGCTTGGATTATATGGACGATGATATCAGCGCTATACTTGAGAAAATTTTTAATTACGTTCAAAAGAACGAAAAACTCATACTGCATGCATATAAATCAACAGACAAATCACTGCTGGATAACTTTCTCAGAAGCTGGGTAAGACCTATTGTGACCCATATTATAACTGAGAAATCAGAGGGTAGGAATATTTCAGATGAGGACAGGGATTTTGTTATAGATGTCTGTGTGACAGTTATACTTGGAATCACATTTCAGTGGCTTGAAACAGGTATGCAGGAAAATCTGTCAGGCAAAGCTGACAAACTTATGACACTGCTTGATGGCAATCTCGAAATGGTGCTTGACAGGTTTGCAAAATAGGCTAAAATCACAAAAAATATATAAAAAAATTGTGAAAAGACACAATTTGTTCTTGACAAAGGTGCCTGTATGTGCAATAATTAAGCATACTTACTTTTGAGGTGTATTATGAACATGGTTATCAAAAACAGCAACATAAAAAAAGAATACTTCTTTTTTGGATACCAGAGCTTTTATTTTGGCGCTGGGAACTTGTGCTGCTGTAAATTGTCATGATATATCACATTAATTGTATCAACGGATATTTACGGTATTTGCACAGTAGCAGGTACCGTTTTTTATTTTAATGAGTATTGCGGAGGAAACAATGAAGAGCATATACGAGCAGAAACAGGAAATAGACAGGCAGATTGAGAGCCTGTACAGACAGAGGAATGCACTTGACAGGGAGATGTCTGCCAAAACCATGACAGACAATATGGATAAGATTAAAGATATAATCAGGAAGGCTTCCGAAAATGCAGAGCAGGAATTTCCGCAGCATGCGGCTGTAGCGTGCCAGGGTGTGGAGGGAGCATATTCACAGATGGCTGCAGAGAGGTTGTTTAAATATCCCGGAATAATGTATTTTTCAAACTTTGAGGGCGTATTCAGAGCCATAGAGCAGGGGCTTTGCAATTATGGTATACTGCCTGTTGAAAACAGTACTGCAGGCTCTGTAAACAGAATATATGACCTGATGAAGGCACACAAATTCTATATTGTAAAAAGTGTTAGAATCAAGATAGACCACAATCTGGTTGTAAAGACAGATACAGATATGTCTGATATAAAGGAGATTTTCTCTCACGAGCAGGCAATTGCCCAGTGCAGTGAATTCCTTGATAGATTAAAGAATGTCAAGGTTACGGTATGCAGCAATACAGCAGCAGCTGCCAAGATGGTGGCAGAGTCTGCGAGAAAAGATATAGCGGCAATATCATCATCAAAATGTGCAGCTCTTTACGGACTTAGTGAACTTGAAACGGCTATACAAAACACAGATAATAACTACACAAGATTTATATGTATAAGCAAATATCCGGAGATATATCCGGGAGCAGACAAGACGAGTATATCAGCAATATTGCCTCATAAACCGGGAAGCCTGTGCGACATTCTGAATATATTATCAGCTGCCGGATACAATCTTGTAAAGCTGGAAAGCAGACCTATACCGGATAAGGAATTTGAATTCAGATTCTACTTTGATTTTGAAATGTCAGTATATGCAAAAGATTTCATAGAGATACTCGAAGAACTGGAAAAGGCCTGTGATGTATTTGAATATCTGGGCAGCTATTCTGAAACAGTGTGAGGAGGGAGCAAAATGATAACTGTATTAAAAGCGGAGACAACCCCAAAACAGAGAGATAAACTTATAGAGTGGTTTGAATCGCAGGGACTCAAAGTTCATATTTCAGAGGGAGAGTTTCAGACAGTGCTGGGACTTGTGGGAGATACATCAAAAATAGACGAGGAGCTTGTTGAGTCACTTGAAATGGTTGAAAGCGTCAAGAGAATAAGCGAACCTTTCAAGAGTGCTAACCGTAAATTCCACCCTGAAAACTCGGTAATAGATATTTCGGGAATTAAAATCGGCGGCGGCAATTTTGCAATCATAGCAGGCCCATGCTCTGTAGAGTCAGAGGCGCAGATACTTGAAGTTGCGCGCAGCATCAAGGCATCGGGAGCATCACTGCTCAGAGGCGGAGCATTCAAACCGAGAACGTCACCTTACGATTTCCAGGGAATGAAAGCGGAGGGTATAGAGCTGCTTTTAGAGGCAAAAAAAGACACAGGAATGCCTATCGTTACAGAAATAATGAATGAAAAGCATTTGCCTCTGTTTGAAGATGTTGATGTGATACAGGTGGGAGCCCGCAATATGCAAAACTTTGAGCTTCTCAAGGCACTGGGCAGAACCAATAAACCTGTACTGTTAAAGAGAGGGCTTGCAAACACATTAAAAGAGTTGCTGATGAGTGCAGAATATATAATGTCAGAGGGTAATGAAAATGTTATACTATGTGAGAGAGGCATCAGAACCTTTGAAACATATACCAGAAATACACTTGATCTTTCGGCAGTGCCTATGCTGAGGAAACTCACACATCTTCCGATTGTAGTTGATCCAAGCCATGCAACGGGCATTGCAGGGCTGGTTGAGCCTATGGCACTTGCAGCATCAGCGGCAGGAGCAGACGGCCTTATGATTGAAGTCCATAACAACCCTGCGGAAGCATTGTGCGATGGTCCTCAGTCACTTACTCCAGAGCAGTTTGCAGAGGTAGCCGTGAAGGTAAGAAAAGTAAGAGAGGCACTGGGATGAAGACACTTGGAGTAGTAGGACTTGGACTTATCGGAGGCTCTTTTGTCAAAGCATACAGAGAAACAAAGGGATGGAGAGTTTTAGGTACCGATAAAAACGACAAAATAACGCAGCTTGCAATAATGGCAGAGGATATAGAGGCAGAGCTTACACATAAAAATCTCCACGAGTGCGATTTGATACTGATTGCCATATATCCTGAAGCTGCTGTGGAATACCTTGAAAAAAACGGAGAATATATAAATCCCGATGCAATGGTTATAGATTGCTGCGGCGTTAAACGGGCGGTATGCGACAAATGCTTTAAAATCGCAGACAGATACGGATTTACATATGTAGGCGGACATCCTATGGCAGGCAGACATTTCTCCGGATACAAATACAGTACGGAAGCTCTCTACAGAGGCGCTCCGATGGTAATCGTGCCGGGCAGATTTGATGATATTGAGCTTTTGAACAGAGTTAAGGAGCTTCTGGCACCTGCAGAGTTTGGCAGTATATCTGTAACTACAGCCGAAAAACACGACAGAATTATCGGATTTACGTCACAGATGGCACATATCGTTTCAAACGCATATATCAAAAGCCCCAATGCCGGGTATCACAAGGGATTTTCGGCAGGAAGCTACAGAGACATGACCAGAGTTGCATGGCTCAATGAGGATATGTGGACAGAACTTTTTATGGACAACCGTGACAACCTCATATATGAGCTGGACTGCTTTATCGGCAACCTGCAGGAATACAGACAGGCTCTTTGTGATGAGGATTATGAGCTTATGCACAGGCTGCTTGCAGACGGGCGAAAAAAGAAAGAAGAAACAGACGGAAAATGAGAAAAATAACAGTAAATGCTTCAAAAAAATATGACATCCTTATAGGCAGCGGGTTGCTTGAACAGGCAGGAGAGTATATAAAACAGGCGGCGGGCGGAAGCTGCGCCGCTATAATAACTGACAGCAATGTAGCCCCGTTATATATGCAAATCCTTAAAACAAGCCTTGAGACTGCCGGATACGAAGTTGTGATATATATATTTGAAGCTGGAGAGACAAACAAAAATATAGATACCTTTGCGAAAATATTGAATTTCCTTGCAATAAACAGGCTGGACAGGACAGATGTTATTGCAGCTCTTGGAGGCGGTGTCACGGGAGATATGGCGGGTTTTGCGGCCTCTGTATACCTTAGGGGCATACATCTGGTACAGATCCCTACATCTATACTTGCCGCTGTGGATTCTTCTGTCGGAGGCAAGACAGCAATAGATCTGCCCACAGGCAAGAATCTTGCAGGCTCATTTTATCAGCCTGAGCTTGTCATATGCGATACTGATACATTTGCTTCGTTACCAGAAAGAGAATACAAAAACGGCTTCGCAGAGATAATTAAATACGGCATCATAGCCGAGCCGAGGCTGATTGAAATGATAAATTCTCCTAATGCAAACATAGATGAAATCATAGAGATTTGTGTTAAAATCAAGAAAGATATAGTTGAGGCAGATGAATTTGAAGCAGGCTCGAGGCAGATTCTTAACTTCGGTCATACGATAGGCCACGCTATCGAAAAGGCATCTGATTTCAAGCTGCTGCATGGCGAGGCTGTTGCAGTAGGCATGGTTCTGATAGCAAGGGCAGCAGTCAGAAAAGGCATATGCACAGAAGAGTGTCTTGATGATATTATCAGAGCCTGTGAGAACAGGGGACTCCCGGCTTCAGCAGACTATAACCATAAAACTCTGATGGACAAAATATGCTCAGACAAAAAGGTAAGAGGAAATACTATTAACATAGTACTGCCAAAGCATACAGGCAAATGTGTTATAGAGAATATAACTATTAAGGAAATGAGCAGCCTGCTTGATATGGCGCTGCAGGGATGAATATATGAAAGCAATTATTGAAAAACCGGCAGAGAAAGGAACAGTAAGAGCCATAGCATCAAAATCGGTGGCACATAGAATGATGATAGCACAGGCTCTGTCGGAATGTGAAAGCAATGTTTTGTGCAGTGATACCTCAGAAGATATAGAAGCTACAAAGAGATGCCTTGAGGCTCTATTATCAAGTGACAGGATAAAAAAGCTTTACTGCGGTGAAAGCGGCTCCACCCTGAGATTCCTGCTTCCCGTAGCAGGCGCGCTGGGGCTTGAATGTGAATTTTATATGGAGGGAAGGCTTCCAGGCAGGCCTCTGGCACCACTTTATGAGGAAATGCTGGCAAAAGGATGCAGCATGTCAAAGCAGGGGCAAAACCCTCTTCGTTTAAGAGGTCGCCTTATAGGAGGCACGTATACGATACCTGGAAACATATCTTCTCAGTATATCACAGGACTTTTGTTTGCTCTTCCCCTTGCAGAGGAGGACAGCAGAATTAATATAACCGGCAGGCTTGAGTCCTCACCATATATAGATTTAACTCTGCAGGTTCTTGCTGCGGCAGGGATTACAGTCGTTCCGGATGATAAGTGCTTTGGCATACCGGGCGGACAGAAATACAGGCTGGCAGGTGAGCATTATATCGAGGGAGACTGGTCAAACGCTGCATTCTGGCTTTGCATGAGTGCGATGACAGACGGCAATATCAGCTGCAGCGGACTTGATATGAATTCAAGGCAGGGCGACCGCAGGATACTTGAGATTCTTGAGAATATGGGCGGCAAAGCTATCTGTGAGGATAATGCAGTGCGCATATCGGCGCCTGATGGACTTAAGGGAGCAGTTATAGATGCTTCAGAAATACCCGATCTTGTGCCGGCCATAGCGGCAACAGCTGTATCAGCCAGAGGAAAGACAATAATAACAAACGCAGGCAGATTGAGGCTCAAAGAAAGCGACAGGCTCAGCTCCGTAAGCACGGTGCTTAAGGAGCTTGGAGCCGATATATCGGAGCTTTCGGATGGTCTTGTCATAAACGGCAGCGGTGGCATTAGAGGAGGCAGCATAGACTCCTTTGGCGATCACAGAATAGCAATGATGGCAGCAGCAGCAGCCTGCATCAGCAGCGGAAAGATAACAATTTCGGGAGCGGAGGCTGTAAATAAGTCATACCCTGGATTTTACAGAGATTACTGCGCTCTTGGCGGAGTGATAGATATAGATTAGTATTGTGCTGATAATGAAAGGAGTTTGAAGGTGGCTTCAGTATTTGGAGAGAACATAAAAATATCTGTTTTCGGGCAGTCCCACTCAAAAGGGATAGGAGTTGTCATAGACGGTATTCCTGCAGGTGAAAAAATAGATTTGGAGAGACTTCAGGAATTTCTCGACAGGAGAGCGCCGGGCAAAAACGATTACTCGACACCGAGAAAAGAACCGGACAGGCCGGAAATACTGTCAGGGCTTGCAGGTGACACAACCTGTGGGGCGCCCTTTGCCGCAGTTATATACAACACAGATACCAGATCCGGTGATTACAGCGACATCAGAGATATACCAAGACCTGCTCATGCTGACTTTGCAGCAAGAGCAAAATTCCACGGATATGAGGATACGGCAGGTGGTGGTCATTTCAGCGCCAGACTTACCGCGCCTCTTTGTATTGCGGGAGGAATATTCATGCAGATTCTTTCACGCAGAGGCATAGAGATAGGAGCACATATCAGCTGTATAGGACAAATTGAGGACAAGAGATTTGACTCCTGTGGCGGCAGTGAAGAACTCGAAAGAGTAGGAAGGATCTTCCCGGTTATAGATGAAGAGGCAGGAGTCAAAATGAGAGAACTCATACAGAGCGTCAAATCCTGCGGGGATTCAGTCGGCGGCAGAATTGAATGTATGATAACAGGACTTCCGGCGGGAATAGGCGATCCGATGTTCGGAGGACTTGAAAACAGAATTTCACAGGCAATTTTTGCAGTTCCGGCAGTAAAAGGTATAGAATTCGGCTGCGGCTTTGAAGTATGCAAAATGAGAGGCTCTGAGAACAACGATCCGTTTTGTATAGTGGATGGAGAGATAAGAACCGTGACAAACAATCATGGAGGCATACTCGGAGGCATATCGTCGGGAATGCCTATAGTGTTTTCTGTGGCTATGAAGCCTACGCCATCTATTGCAAAGGAGCAGGACAGCGTCAGTATGTCGGGACTTGAAAACGCCAAACTCAAAGTTAAGGGCAGACATGATTCCTGCATAGTGCCGAGGGCGGTGCCATGCATTGAGGCTGCAGCTGCAATAGCAGTATACGACGCATTTCTTGGAGGACTGAAATATGATATTAGATGATTACAGAGCAGAAATAGATGCAATAGACAGGGAGATAACAAAGCTGCTTGAACAGAGGCTTCGGGCAGTAAAAAGCATAGGACTCTGCAAGCAGGCGATGGGAAAGCCTGTCCTTGATACTTCAAGAGAAAACAGTAAGCTTGAAGCGCTCAAAAGCCAGACTGATGAGGACTCTTACAGCTATATAGCTGATGCTTTTAAGGAAATAATGGCGCAGAGCAGGAGATTTCAGGAGGAGCACAAGGCGGATTACGGACTTCTTGGGAGGACGCTGGGACACAGCTTTTCGCCTGAGATACACAGAAGTCTTGGAGGATATAACTATGAGCTGTTTGAAGTAGAGCCTGAAATGCTCAAAGCCTTTTTTGAAAATACAGAGCTAAAGGGCTTTAATGTTACTATCCCATACAAAAAAGAAGTAATAAAGTACTGCATATCTTTATCGGAGGCGGCGCAAAAAACAGGCAGCGTAAACACAATAGTAAGAAATAAAGACGGTAGATTTGAAGGGTACAATACAGACTATTACGGCCTTGATTACCTTATAAGGTCGGTAGGCTTTAACCTTGCGGGCGCCAAGGTGCTGATACTGGGAAACGGCGGAGTTTCAGGGACTGTAAGACAGCTTGCCAAAGACAGGGGCGCTGCAGAGGTTGTAACAATCTCAAGAAAAGGTGAGAATAGCTATGAAAATATTTCAAGGCATTACGACGCAGAATTTGTCATAAATACAACACCTGTGGGTATGTACCCTGATAACGGCAAAGCGGTTATAGATATAAATAAGTTTGAAAGCTGCAGAGGAGTTATAGATCTGATATATAACCCGATAAAAACAAAACTTGTTATGGATGCAGAGAATGCCGGAATACGCGCAGCGGGAGGGCTCAGGATGCTTGTGGCGCAGGCCGCCGGAGCCTGCGAGCTGTTTCTCAGCAGTAAAATTTCAGATGAGCTGATAGAGGCTGAATATATGAGGATTTTGAGACGGGTCGAAAACATAGTCCTCATAGGTATGCCGGGATGCGGTAAATCGTCAATAGGAGAAAGACTTGCGGAGATAACAGGCAAGAGCTTTGCAGACAGCGATATTAAAATAATAGAGCAGACAGGAAGAAGTGCCGAGGATATAATATGTTCCGAGGGTGAGGAGTATTTTCGCAGAATTGAAACAGGGATTGTGAGGACAGAGGGCGCTCATACTGGTCGCATTATTGCAACCGGCGGCGGGGTCGTAGTCAGAGATGAAAATCTTAATCTGCTAAGGCAAAACGGCAGAATAATATATATCAAGAGAAGTCTTGAGGAATTAAGCTCAGACGGAAGACCAATATCTGTGGCAAACAAAATAGAGGACTTGTTCATCCAAAGAAAAGCCGCTTATGAAAGCTGGAGCAATTTTGAGGTTGAGAATACGGGAATAGAAGAAACAGCAGCTAAAATAGCGAAGCTGCTGGGATACGGGAGGTAAAGGATATGAAGCTTCTTGTCGTGAACGGACCTAATCTGAACATGCTGGGCATAAGAGAGCCTGATATATACGGTAAAAACACATATGAGGAGCTTGTGCACCTTATAGAAAAAACCTGTGAGCAAAAGGATATTGAGGTAGAGATTTACCAGTCGAACACCGAGGGCTTTATAGTTGATAAAATCCAGCAGGCCTACGGTAATACAGACGGTATAATAATAAATCCTGCAGCATATACACATACGAGCATTGCAATACTTGATGCTCTCAAGGCGACAGGCATTGAAACAGTGGAAGTGCATTTATCGGATATAAACAGCAGGGAGGAATTCCGAAAGCATTCCTATGTTTCTCTTGTGGCAGCTAAGACCATATGTGGCAGAGGCTTTGACGGTTATGTGGAGGCGATTGAATATTTCTGCAAATAAAGTGTATGAATTGTTCCGGTTTGTGTTCATAATGTGAACGCAGACCGGCTTTTTTGTAAATAAAAAAATTAAACAATTCACAAACCAAACATTACCGTATCACTTTGGACTGATAATATTTAATCATAATATTATTCTGGAGATTTAAAGGAGACATATATGAAAAGAAGCTTAAAAAATACAATAGCAATAGGAATAGTGGTACTGATGTGTGCCGCCTCTGTTTTTACAGCTGTATATGCGGCAAATCATAATACGCCTCTGGCGCAGCCGTCAGACGGACAGATGATGCAGGAAGAAAGTGACAACATGCCGCCTGACAGCAGTGACAGCGGGCAGCCACCCGAAAAACCTGACGGTGACAGTGACGGTCAGTCAGACAGCGACATGCAGCCGCCTGAAAACAATCAGAGCGACAGCAGCCAAAACGGAGCGCCGTCTGATATGAACAGCGCACAGAGTCAGACACTGGGGATAAAATATTATGCTCTGTTTGACGCAGAGGGGCTTATCCTTGTACTTGCCCTCCTATACCTTATTATGACAGGAGCAGGCAAAAGAACCTTTGATGAAACCTTCAGCGGCAGAAAAGCAGCAATCTGTGTATTAGCAGCAGTAATTATGGCGGGAGGCTTCAGCTTTGGAGCAGGAACAGTGACAGAAAGCCTTGCATCAGACGGCAGCGCGCAGCAGATGCAGGCTTCGGGAGGTGAGGCAGACAGCGAAGTGACATATTCGGCAGTTAAGGATATTACAGAGGATGCAATCATAACAGAAGGCACATTCACATCTGAAAACGCCGATGAAAACGCGATATCGGCAAACGGCGATATTGATGTGAGCCTTTCCGGCATTACGGTTAACAAAAGCGGTGATTCAGACGGCGGAGATGCCACCAGCTTTTATGGTACAAATTCAGCCATACTTGCAAGAGGCGGCGCAAACCTTACAATCAAAAATGCCGTTATAAAAACTGATGCGACAGGCGCCAACGGCATATTCAGCTACGGCGGCTTGGCAACTACAGGAAATTCCTCATCGGACGGCACGACAGTTACCGTAAAGGATACAGAAATCACAACCACTAAGGACAATTCCGGTGGAATTATGACAACCGGCGGTGGAATTATGAAAGCGTATAACCTGACTGTAAATACAGCAGGAACCTCAAGCGCGGCTATAAGAAGCGACAGAGGCGGCGGAGATGTGACCGTATCGGGAGGTACTTATACAACTACGGGACAGGGCTCGCCTGCCATATATTCAACCGCACAGATTAAGGTAAGCGATGCAGCCCTCATATCAAAAGCCTCAGAGGGAATTGTAATAGAGGGTAAGAACTCTGTATCACTGGACGGCTGTACCCTGACAGATACCAACAGCAAGCTTAACGGCAAATCGACCACCTATAAGAATATATTCCTTTATCAGTCTATGAGCGGAGATGCGGCAGAGGGAAATGCAGAGTTTATGGCAAAGGACAGCAAAATTACTACAAACAAGGGAGATACGCTGTATGTTACAAATACAACAGCAGCCATAACTCTTGAAAACAATACGATAGTAAACAATGACCCGTCAGGGTGCTTCCTGAGAGTGCAAAAAGACTCATGGGGCAATTCTGGTGAAAACGGTGGAGATGTAACACTTACCCTGAACAATCAGAAGGCGGCAGGGAATATAGCTATAGACTCTATTTCAACGCTCAAAATGATTATGAAATCCGGTTCGTCGTATACCGGTGCTATTAACGGGGATAACAGTGCAGAGAGCATTGCTCTTACACTTGATAAAAGTTCGAAGATTAAGCTGACAGGTGACAGCTATGTAAGTTCACTTGATAATGGTGATGCGACCAACAGCAATATAGATTTTAACGGATATACTCTGTATGTTGACGGGGAAGCGATTAACTGATAAAAAGGCGGGTGCTGCAAATGCCAACACCACATAAGGATGTTTTAATGTAATAGCCACGGTGCAACTCAGAAAAGGGCTGCACCGATTTTTTATGCTATGCTATAAACCGAAACTCCTGAGGATTTCGCTGTACCTCGTCCATTATGGAAAGAAGTTCCTGCTCGGTCGGTATATCAACCATTCCGACTGCGGTAAAATATACATCCACCTTGACATAGCAATGACCGCTTGATTTATCGTTATTGTGAACTTCAATTCGTTCAATCAGTGTATTCACAAGCGTTGGCGTAAGTTCCTTAATCTCTGTAGTTTCACGGAGAGTGCGGAGCAGTAGCCTGAGGTCGGTAACTTTTTGATTTGCATCATTTAATGACGCTTTTCCTTTCTCCATTTCTGTTTGCAATTGTTTTTGCTCACGCTCATAGTTTTGAAGCAATTTGGAAAAGCGTTCGTTCGAAAGAATTCCGGCGGCATTTTGCTCAAATACTTTCTCAATCAGTCTGTCGATTTCAGCTATTCTTTTTACTCCACGCTCAACGTATAATCTGAGCTTTTTGTTCTCCGATTGCCGCACAAGATTTGTTTTCTTGGCAAGCATATACAGAAATGCAGACTCATAGCACTTGACAAAATCTGCCAGGCTTCTTATGGATTCAAGTACAATCTGCTCTAATACTGTATCCCGGATATAGTGAATTTGGCACTCGCCTCTGCCGCTTTTGTAATTGGAACATCGCCAAAATTCTTGATTTCGCTTAAGGCTTTTCGCCGCACAAAAGTGTAATTTTGCTCCGCAATCAGGACAGTATACTGGAAAGGCTAATATAAAAATGTAGGAATGAGGACAATATAAAAATGCACTAATACCTACAAAATTATATTGGCTTTTTTAGTACCTTAATAAGTATCATTTTACCTAGGAGGATGATACTAAATGTTCAAAAGAGTTGATGAACTTATGGCTGATTTAAGAGTTATTGAACTTACTGGGTCTAAGCCAAATTATGCTGAACTTGGAAGAAAATATGGTTTAGATCCAAGAACAGTGAAAAAATATTGCAGCGGTTATGAAGGCAAACCTAAATCGCGTGATAAACCAAGTATGTTAGACAAATATCTTGATGAGATTAATGAAAAGATATCTACACCAAGAACTACATTGAAAGGAGCGTGGAAGTGTTTAGTCACATTACACAGTTATGATGAAATTGTTACGATGTATCTTGATTATGCCGAGCGGCAGGCGCGCCGTGGGAACATCATGTATA
>CAVAON010000041.1:0-18439 GCA_963590215.1 Anaerovoracaceae bacterium
GGTGCATTGTCTCCGCCCATTCCATCCAGTATAATTCTCATAATACATTTGCCTCGCTTTCTTAAAATTACATCTGACTATGCAAGTTACATAATATCATAAGTACGGTCAAATTGCAATTTTCAAAGGCAAAGTGTATAAAAAAACAGAGCAGCATAAAAAAATATATCGCTTGTTTATATATATCAGTATAAACAAGCGATTTTCTATCTCCTATTTGATCATTTCTGTAAACTTTTCATAAAGCTTCGGGTATCTTTTTTTGACATTGACAGGCAACCCGTCAAGGAGGAAGCAATGGCTTGTATAACCTGTTGCCGAAAGCTCTCCTGTTCCTTTAATATATATCCGGTAATCATATATGAGCCTGATACCATTGAATTTTCTTACTTTAACCTCAACTTCAAGCTCATCTCCATATCTCAGCGAGGAATGATATTTGGCATAAGCATCTACTACAGGAATGATAATTCCAAGACGCTCTATTTCATCATATGGCATACCGCACTGCTCCATCATATCCAGTCTTGCCTCTTCAAACATACGTATGTAGTTTGTATGATGAACTATGGCCATCTGGTCTGTTTCATAATAGTTTACCTTGCGGCTGTATCTTTTGAACTTCATCTGAATTGCCTCCTATTTTGTGTCTGCAATAGCCAGCTTGAGCATGCCAAGCTCCAGGTCGTTTATCGCCATTTCCTTCACAAGATAATGCTGCAGCTTACCTGTTGCTGTCATTGGCAGCTCCTTTACAAATTTATAGTATCTGGGTCTTTTGAATGTGGACAGCATAGATGAATCAACGCAGAATCTTGCGATTTCTCCTACAGTAAGGCTGTCATCCTCAGGCACTATATATGCTACAAGAGCCTCTCCTCTGAGGCTGTCTGGTACACCTGCAACTGCAGACTGAGAAACCTTCGGATGTGCATTTAATACCTCCTCTATTATCGGCGGATAAATGTTTTCTCCTCCGGAAATAATCATATCGTCTTTACGCCCTGCTATTGTAATGTACTGATTTTTGTCCCATGTTCCAAGATCTCCTGTATAGATCCAGCCTTCGTAGAATTTGTTTTTTTCTTCTGATTCATTCTCAAAATATCTATATGAGGATTTAGGAGTACGTATTATGATTTCTCCAATTTCAACTCCGTCCTTTGCTGCAAGCTGATCTGGTTTACTCCTGCCGTCCCTGCATATTTTAACGATTCTGACTTCATCATCTGTACAGGAACATCCTGCTGTTCCTGACATCTCAGGCAAATCATAAGGTCTTAAAAAGGTATTCCAGAAGGATTCGGTAGTGCCATAACCATTAAATATATTTTTGGTCAGCGTTTCCTGAACTTTAATACAGTCAGCTCTTTCAAATGGCGATCCCATTGTAACAATTCCTCTGATTGAGGATAAATCAGCCTTGAATCTTTCCTGTGCCCGTGCAAGCATTTTAATTACAGATGGGACACCTATAAGGAAGGTGATATTGTATTTTTGTGTATATTTGAGACTCAGCTGAGGCTGGAAATTCCTCAATATGACAACTCTGCCTCCTGCGTAAAACGTAGGTGAAGGTCCTCCTGAATGTATGCCTCCTCTGTGAAACCATGGTGTCATATTCATTGTAGTATCAGTAGTGTTCAAAGGAAAATGCATCAGCACATCATGGCATGTCAGCACCTCATTCGCGTTATTTACAGGCACTCCCTTTGGCTTGCCTGTAGTGCCTGACGTATACAGTCTCATGACCTCATCATACATATACGGTTTAAAATCTGTTTCCGGCTCTGCTTCGGATTTTCCTGCAACATAATCCTCATATCTGATATGCCCATGTGGAAGCTCGCCATCACCTGCCATTATGACAATATCCGGATTATATGATGACAGCTCGAGTGCCTTTACTGCATTATCTCTCATCTGTGCATCATATATATATACCTTTGGCTTACTTGAATCTATGCATACTGCAGTTTCTCCCGGTGAGAAATTAGGGTTTGCAGGGCTTGTAACAGCGCCCAGCTTTTGGGGTGCCAGATATGCAAATACAAACTCGCTGCTGTTTGGGAGCTGATAAAAAACAACATCTCCCTTACTCACATCATTTGCAAGCAGTGCATTTGAAAGCCTGTTTACATCTGCATTAAGCTCACTGTATGTCCATGCTCTCTCACAGGAAGGATCTATCATAGCTTCCTTGTTCCCGTATTTTCTCACAACGCGCATGAAGCCTGATATGTATGTAAAATCCTCTTCAAACACCTCCCTGAACATGTTCTTTGTCTCAGGTACCTCATAACCCATCAGCTCATCTATTGACACATTCAGTACCTTTGCCATTCTGAGAGCGTACGATACTGTAGGCTCTGCCTGTGCATAGCAGTATTTTTTTATCATATTGTATGTTATACCTGTTTCGTTTGCCAAGGCAGTCATATTCATTCCTGCATTTTGTATGGCTTGTTTAAGATTATCTGCAAAAGTCTCTTGTCTATCCATAAAAATCTCCCTACTGAACTTTAATTCACTATATATATTATACAATCATGTTTTTCGCCGTTCAAGGTAATTATATTTCAGTTACAAGGGCGAAATTAAACAGGCAATGCCTGATTGCCTGTTACCTTTAGCTATTCTGCTTTCGTGCTTTCTTCAGATTTTACAAGCTCGCTTACTGTAGTCGCAAGTCCTGCAATACCCTGTATCTCAGATGGAATAATAATTTTAGTCGCCTTGCCGTCTGCAGCCTTAGCAAACGTTTCAAGACTTTTGAGTTTGATTACAGAATCATCTGCTCCGGCCGCTTTTATCATTGCAAGTCCATCTGCAGTAGCTCTGTTGATCATCAGGATTGCCTCCGACTGTCCTTCTGCTTCTTTGATTGCAGTCTGTTTTTGAGCTTCTGCCTGAAGTATCGCAGCTTCCTTTTGACCTTCTGCTATGAGTATTGCTGATTTTTTCTCACCCTCTGCAATCAGTATAGCTTCTCTTCTTTCACGTTCTGCTCTCATCTGTTTTTCCATGGCAACCTGTATATCTTTAGGTGGCGTTATGTTTTTCACTTCCACTCTGTTGATTTTGATGCCCCATGGGTCTGTTGCCTCGTCAAGCACCAGTCTTATTTTGGTATTGATATGTTCCCTGCTTGTAAGTGATTCATCAAGCTCAAGCTCGCCTATAATGTTACGGAGTGTCGTGGCTGTGAGGTTTTCAATAGCATCCATCGGGTGCTCTACCCCATATGTATAGAGCTTCGGATCAGTAATCTGAAAATACACCACCGTGTCAATTGCCATTGTTACATTATCCTTGGTGATTACCGGCTGAGGTGGAAAATCTATTACCATTTCTTTGAGAGAAACCTTTGAAGATATCTTGTCTATAACAGGGATCTTGAAATGCAGTCCCACCTGCCATGTTGCCTTGTAGGCTCCCAGTCTTTCGACAACATATGCCCTTGCCTGAGGCACTATTCTTATATTCGATACTACAAGCCATATAAGGAATGCTATTACGATAGCTATCAGTAAAAATTTTGATACATTGTACATACTATATCCTCCTTTAAAATTCTCCAACAGGCACAACAATAAGCTTGACACCCTCAATTCCTTTAATTTCAACCTGCGTGCCTTTTGAAGCTGTTTTATTTTCTTTGCAAATAGCCGACCATACCTGGCCGTTTACCTTAACTTGTCCTATCTGCATCGGCGAAATATCTTCCTCCACCACAGCTATAAGTCCTATCAGTGCCTCTGTGTTCGTTTTTTCACAGCCTGCATGCAGCTTCTCTACAAATATCTTCCTGGTAAAAATCAGCAGGACCATCGATACAATCAGGAACACAACAATCTGAGCAGCTAAAGGAAGATCAAATAATGCAAGCACGAATGCTGCAAGTGCACCTATTGCAAACCATATGGTGGCAAGTCCTACAGTAGCTGCTTCTATTATGAAAAGTATTATTGCCGCTGCAAGCCATATCGCTGCTGCTCCGATATGAATACCAAGAATCATCATATGCGAATATACCTCCCTTAGATTTTATTTGTCGCTCTCTTTTTTTATTTTTTTAAATACCGCCATATATTCGAAATCAGTATTTTTGGCAGATATTATTTTTGCTTTTTTGTTTATTCTTTTGTTTTTACTGTACCAGCCCTTGAATTCATATCCTTTATCAGCATTCGCTATGAGCATATGCCTTGGCTGATTCTTGCTGTTACGATATGATTTTACTTCTATTGTGCCGCCATCGCCCGCATAAATTTTTGCCGTTTTTCTGCCTTTGTATACATATTCCACTGATTTCAGAGGATTTCTCTGTAAATTAATCAATGTAATTTTTGATGATCCCGTCACTTTAGCCGACTCGAGATCACAATCTACAGCCTCAACTGCTGCAAGATTTTCGCAGTTCGTAAGCTCCAGACTTTTCAGAGGGTTTCTTGAAATCCTGACATTCCTCAGTTTTGCAAATCCGTCCAGTGTTAATGCGCCTGCCACGTCTGAATATTCAGGGACATACAGCTTGTAAAGTCTCCCTGATTTTTCGCTTCTTGTCTCACAGGATGCCGGGAACCATTTTGTAGCATCTGCAGAATTGTATGCAGTGCCGTTGATTTTAGTTCCGTTGCTGATTCCGTTTTCTTTATGGTTCAAAAACTCCAGCAGCTGTGAAATTTCACTTTCGTTATTAAGATATTCCATCTTGTGCTTAAATACCGCGGTATAATCAAAGCTGCTCGCTTTTGTCGATATTATATCCGATTTGGTGTTAACAAGTCCCTGCTTGCTGTACCAGCCATCAAAGAGATATCCTGTGTCTGCTTTGCCGACAAGTCTGTGCCTTGGCTCCGAATAATCATTAAGATATGAGCGAACAGAAACTGTACCATGCCCCTGTGCCTTTATTACTGCCGTTTTGCTGTTTTTGAAATCATATTCGATTTTTTTCAGCGGATTGTCAAGAAGGTTCAGAAGATTGATTTTTGATGAGCCTGTTACCCTTGCAGTCTCAAGCCTGCATCCTGAAGCATTTACAGTTACAATTGATGGGGAATCTGTAACATCAAGTTTAGTTATATTATTATTTACTATTTTGATATTTCTGAGCTTTTCAAAGCCATTCAGCATAAGCTCGCCTGAAATTTTTCTGTTTTCAGGGAAATATAATCTGTAAAGCTTGCCGTTTCCAAAGCTTTCTGTTTTACTGTTTTTTGGAAACCATGTCGCAGGGTCTGCTTTGTTATATGAGGTCCCATTTATCCTCTCGCCGTTTGTCATATTCCTATATGAGTACTCAAGGAAACTGCTTATCTGCTGTTTTTCTTTTTCGTCAAAAAAGCATGACATGCTGTGACTTCCAAGTCTGTATCCCCATATTATATGGCTTCTTGAAAAAGTATACAAATTGGGAGCAAACAAAACCTGGCTGTATTTTTGTATAAGCTCAGACGATGATGTTGTATAATCGCCGGTCGAAAAGCTGTTGTAGCAGTCTGCATTGCAATCAACCTGCACCCACTGATCTATGCCATTCTTATTAACATATACAATAGTCCACCAGTGAGTTCTCATTGTAAGAGGTCTTGTGAGAGCCTCGGCTCTCCATGATTCATCAGCCTGTGAAACTGTCGCGGATTTCGAGCACCTGATATAATGTCCGGCAACAGTTGTTGCAGGTATCCCCTGTGACCGGCAAAACGCAATAAGCATCGCAGAATATCCGTTGCACCATGTCAGAATACGCCCCTGCTCATCTGCTTCATACATTTTATAAAGCTCAGCCGGATTCTGTTTTACATCTTCCCCGTGATAATAATAAAAATGTTCCTTAATCCAGTCATGAAACACCTGTGTTTTTTCATAATCTGTCATATAATCAGGATTTTTTCCTGACTCTGTCAGGATTTTTATACCAAGCTCTCTGATCTGTCTCTGTTCCTCTTCTGTCATAGGAGTCTCCTTGGTTTCATTCATTTCCCCAAGAGAAGCGTCTAAATACAGTCTCGGATCAAGGGATTGTATCTGCCTGTCCATATTCATGTTCTGTGTATATCTGTTAGCTTGAATTGTATAATCGATATTGTCTGCAAAAGCAGGATATACCGAAGCTATAATAATTGCTGCTGCAACAGCTATGCAGCCTATTCTTCTAAATATAAAATTCTTTTTGTCGCTATTCATATTATGTTTCAAATTTCCTTATTTACTGCTTTGTATATTTCGTCACTTGCAGGCGGTTCTATTTTTTCTGTTCCTTTGTCTGTAATCATCATAATGCCGCAACCTGCAGATCTGATCTCACCTATACATTTAATCATATCGATGCTGCTCTCAAGCTCCTGCTGCTTTGCAGGCGGTGCTATTATCAGCATACATCCGCTGGATATTAGCCGCAGATAGTCTATGTCAAAATGGGCACAGATTTTTTGGGTAACCGGTTTTACCGGTATTTCTGCTGTATCAATCAGCGCACCAAGGCCTGCCACCTGGCAAAGCTCCCATACAGCGCCAAGCACTCCGCCTTCTGTAATATCATGCATTGCTGATACTCCAATATTGCCTGCAATGACGCCTTCTTTGACAACGCTCACCATGTCAAGCATTGATTCTGCTTCAGCAATTTCATCTGGAGTAAGTATTGATTTCATCTCATCTCTGCGGTCGCAGGCAATTATTCCTGTTCCCTCTATGCCGCAGAATTTAGTTATAAATATCTTGTCTCCCGGCTTTATTTCAGCCTTAGATTTGTTTTTAGGCTGTCTGCCTATGGCAGTTGAAACTATCACAGGCTTATTGACTGCAGGAGTTATCTCTGTATGTCCGCCTATTATCTCAACCTCCATAAGCTCTGCAGCAGAAGCAGCCTGCTTCATTATGGTTTCTATATCTTCCTCTGTGGTACCTACAGGCAGCATTACAGCCAGCATTATGCCCAGTGGCTGTACACCGTTTGAGGCTATGTCATTACATGAGATATGAATCGACAGCCTGCCTATATCGTTTACGGAAGCTGTAATGGGATCTGTTGACATTACACATACAGATTCTCCGAAATCTATTTCTGCACAGTCCTCTCCTATTCCCGGTCTTGTTATTATTTCATCTCTTTTGAATTTTATGTTGTCAAATATTATTCTTTTTAGAACCTCACTGTCGAGTTTACCTGTTTTAAGCATTGTTTATCATCTCCAGAAATTCTTCTTCAGTTATAACGGGTATGCTGAGTTCTCTTGCTTTTTTGTTTTTTGATGAGCCTGATGTATTGTCATTGTTAATCAGATAATCTGTTTTGCTGCTTACTGAACCTGCCGCCTTGCCTCCCATGCTCTCTATAAGGTCTTTGAGCTGCTGTCTGTTTTCAAAATGATTAAGGCTTCCTGTTATAACAAAGGTTTTGCCTTCAAGGCTTTGCGGTATGTCAGCTGTCTGCTCCTGCTCAAATGAAATCACCTGCTCCAGATCTGATATAATTTCCAGGTTACCCTCATCCTTAAAGTATGCGATAAAATCCGCCGCCATCACATCACCTATGCCCTGTATCAGAAGAAGCTGCTCGTATTCAAGGACTTTGATATCATCCCATCTGCCCTTGCATGCTTTTGATATGACCTTTGCATTCGCAACCCCTATATTTGCTATTCCAAGCGCATAAAGAAGTCTTGCAGCCGTAGTATGCGAAGCTTTTTGGGCGGCCTTTGTTAAATTATTAAAAGACTTTTTACCAAAGCCCTCTGTGCTGCTTATTTCTTCTTCAAATCTGTCTAATCTGAAAAAATCTCCATAACTTTTAATAAATCCTGCTTCTACAAATTTTTCAATCGTTGCCTCGCTCATTCCCTCTATATTCATCGCATCTCTTGATGCGAAATGAGCAAATGACTTGATATGCTTTGCCTGGCATTTGAGGTTTGGACATACCAGAGTTTCAACACCTGTATCATCTCTTATCTGTGTATGTGCTCCGCATACAGGACATGTGTCCGGTATTTTTACTGATGCACTGCCTGTGTGATTTTTGAGTATCTGAGGTATTATCATATTTGCCTTGTATACTTCTATTTCATCACCTTCGCCAAGCTTAAGCTGCTTCAATATACTCAGGTTATGAACTGATGCTCTTGAAACACTCGTGCCTTCAAGCTGTACCGGGTCAAATATAGCGACAGGATTTATGAGTCCGGTGCGTGAAGGACTCCACTCTATCTCTTTGAGTGTAGTCAGAGCTGTCTCGTCTTTCCACTTGAAAGCGATTGAGTCTCTCGGAAATTTTGCTGTTTCTCCAAGAGATCTGCCATATTCTATATCATCATATATGAGCACAAGTCCGTCTGATGGTATATCATAATCAGTAACATTATGTGCAAACCATGCCACAGCTTCATCAATACTGTCTGTATCAACCGTTTTTCTTTGCACAGTATCAAATCCCATCTGGTCAAGCCATTCAAGCTGCATTGCTCTTGAATTTGCGAAATCGATGCCTTCTGCTTCAACAAGAGCAAAAGCATTGAACATAACGCCCCTGCTTGCCGTAATCTCGCTGCTTAGCTGTCTGACGCTGCCACTGCACAGGTTTCGCGGATTTTTGTATTTCGATTCGACATCTTCAATCATCCTGTTTATTTCTTCAAACCCCGAATATGTAATAAACGCCTCGCCTCTGAGCACGAGTCTTCCTGCAAACGGTATCTCTACAGGCAGGTTCCTGAAAGTTCTGGCATTCTGAGTTATTACCTCTCCAATTTCGCCATTACCTCTGGTTACAGCCTTTGACAGTTTGCCGTTTTCGTATGTCAGAACAATCGTAAGACCGTCTATTTTCCATGACAGAATTCCCTTTTGAACTCCAAGAAATGACTTGAGCTGCCCTACATCTTTTGTCTTGTCTAAAGACAGCATACGTTTCGGATGTGCTTCTTTGGGCAAGTCGCTTAATACCTCATAGCCTACATTTTGGGTAGGGCTGTCTGCAAAAATTATGCCTGTTTCTTTTTCAAGCCGCACGAGGCTGTCATAAGCTTCATCATATTCCCTGTTTGACATAAGCTCCCCTGTGCCCTGCTCGTATGCTTTTGATGCTTCATTTAAAAGATCTATAAGCTTGCGGATTTTTTCTTTCACAATATACCTCTATATCTTCTCAATCGGTGCTATATCTGTTGCTATTTTTTTGAGTCCGACAGAATCAAATACTATGTCTGCAGCCTTGCCGCAAACATCTATTACAAGGCCATCTCCGAATTTTGCATGATGCACTTTGTCCCCTACAGATAAGGCTGTCGTCTGTTTTTTCTTTTTGGATGACAGGTTCTGCTTTGCATATTTAAGAGAATCAAACGGCTTTGCAGGAGCCGGCCCGTCAAAACCGTCAAGGCTTCCACCGTTTCCGAAGCGATCGCCTCTTTTTCTCTCATACACGGCATCGCCTTCCATGAATTTCCTGTCTATTTCTTTGAGAAACTGCGATTCTCTGGTATAATCGGTGCGTCCGTACATGGTCCTTGCCTGCGCGCCTGTCATAAACAGTCTTTCCTTTGCTCTGGTCATGCCAACATAGCAAAGGCGGCGCTCCTCTTCAATGCCATCAGGTTTTTCAATCGCTCTCCATCCTGGAAACAGGCCATCCTCCATGCCCGGCATGAATACTACCGGAAATTCCAGTCCCTTGGCTGAATGAAGAGTCATGAGAACTACAGCATCCTCTGTTTCATCGTGATTGTCTATGTCCGAAAGCAACGCAAGCTTTTCCATGAATTCACTCAGCGAGATATTACTTTCTTCTGCTTCCATATCATATATTACAGATTTGAATTCAAGGATGTTTTCTATTCTGCCTTCTGCCTCCACTGTATTGGCAGATTTGAGTGCATCATAATATCCTGTTCCATTGAGAAGTCCATCATAAATATCTGAAACTCTCAGATTATCTTTTTCGGCCGAATATTCCTGAATGCATTTTACAAATTCTTTTATAGGGTCTCGGGATCTGGCCGAAAGCCCTGCAACAATCTCATCATCACAGAGCACCTCAAACAGGCTCTGCCCTCTTACCTCTGCCAGAGTTTGCAGCTTTGCCACACCTTTGGCTCCCATGCCTCTCTTAGGCTCGTTTATTATCCTTGCAAGTGACAGGTTGTCTGCAGGGTTTGCCACAAGTCTCATGTATGCAATCATATCTTTGATTTCCTTGCGATCATAGTATCTGAGACCGCCAAGCACTCTGTATGGAATATTTCTCCTGGTCAATGCTTCTTCAAATGTACGTGACTGTGCATTGACTCTGTAAAGCACTGCAAAGTCACTGTACTTGTACTCCCGTGATTTGAGCAGGTCTATTTCTCTTGCAATATATTCAGCCTCATCATGCTCATCATCAGCTCTGTAATATTCGACTTTGTTTCCCGCCTCAGCACTTGTCCAGAGTTTTTTGTCTTTGCGTCTGTTGTTTGTGATGAGAGAGTGAGCTGCATCAAGTATATTGCTGCACGAGCGATAGTTTTGTTCAAGCTTTACTACTTTTGTTCCCGGAAAATCCTTTTCGAAATCAAGGATGTTTGATATATCCGCACCTCTCCACTGATATATGCACTGATCGTCATCTCCGACAACGCACAGGTTGTTGTGCTCCTGTGCAAGCATTTTTATGAATTCATATTGTATTTTGTTGGTATCCTGATATTCGTCTACCATGATGTATCTGAATCTTTGCTTATATTTCAACAGCACTGCCTCGTCAGCTTCAAAGAGTCTGACTGTATTTAAAAGCAGATCATCAAAATCCATTGCATTGTTCCCTTTGAGGGTGCGCTGATATGCTCTGAATACATCATATATAGGCTTTGTCTTGAAATTTTCGCCTTCTATTTTCAAAAAATCCTCTGCATTCATGCCCTTGTTTTTGTATGAGCTGATTATAGACAGGTAATATGCGGGTGGATATTTTTTGTCTTCAATTCCAAGCTCTTTGATAATTGATTTGACTACAGCCTTTTGGTCTGCAGGATCATAGATTGCAAAATCTCTGCCATAGCCCAATATCTCACAATTCATTCTGAGTATTCTAAGGCATGCTGAATGGAAAGTCATAATCCACATTCCGTTTATGCTGCCTATGAGCTGCTCTACTCTTTCTCTCATTTCTCCTGCAGCTTTGTTTGTAAATGTCACCGCAAGTATATTGTACGGGTTTATACCTTCTTCTAAAATGAGGTGAGCTATTCTATGGGTCATAGTGCTTGTTTTGCCGCTTCCTGCCCCTGCAAGAATCAAAAGCGGACCGTCCTTATGGACTGCCGCTTCTCTTTGTTTTTCATTTAATTTATCAAGAACTCCCATCAACTGATCTCTCCTGTTATTTTTTTGAAAAAACTTTCTCTGTCGTATAGACTCTTTTGCCTTCGATATTTGAATATGATGAAATTTTAATTTTGTATGAGCCCGGTACCCTGGCACTGAAGGTATGACTTACAGCCTTCGGGTTGGATATATATTTGGTAGTTGTTCTGCCTTTGTATACAAGTCTTACTCTAAACCCGTCAACAGTGCTCATCCTTTTCCATTTCACTGTTACCCTTTTGGTCTTTGAATTCTTTGATATGGTCGATACTGTAGGTTTTACGACAGATGTTTTGTAGCTGTATGATGAGGTTATCTCCTCGCCTTCAATCTCTGTAACAGAGGCGACCTTGACTCTGTAGGATCTGGTAACCTTTTGAGGAAATGTGAATTCACAAGCATTTGCATCAGTTATTTTTTGAGTATATGTTTTGCCTCCTGTTATCAGCTTGAGTATATATCCGTCTACACCCTCTTTCTTGTTCCATTTAACTGTCACAAGTGAATTTTTTTTGCTTATTGATGCAACTGTTGCTTTTGCGGCTTTGGCTTTTTTTATACGCAGCTGTTTGATAGTCTCTACAGTTTCCGATGAAAGATTTATGTTTTCATCAGATGACCCATCAGCTATAAGCTTCATCTCGTCTGCTGTGAATCTGTAAACGCCCTCTGATGTCTGAACTTCAAGCGTCCCAATTGCCATAATGGAATCAAAAACATTTCTTTTGATTGAAAGTGATGTTTCATCTGTGCTAAGTGCTGCAACCTGTAATGCTTTGCCTCCACCTGTCGATGCAAGCTCAAGGGTTGCCGCCTCAAGCAGATCCTTTGCATCTGCTACAGCCTCATCAGTAATATCTCCTTTAATCCTTACTATTGCTTCTGATGATGCCTTACCTTTAGCCTCTGTAATCTTCTGGGTTAATATGTTCTGTTCATATTCATAGGATGTCTCTGTTATTGTTTTTATCGCTTCTCCATTTTTGTCTGTAATCAGCTTTGTAATCTGCTGCACTGAATTTGACTTTGCATCGCTTCCTGTCCTGGTAATTGCTCTGGTCGTGTTTCCCGATGCTGCATCAGTTGCAATATCTGTTTTTTCGTCCTTGAATGTCACTGCACTTTTAACTGTAAAGAAATTGCCTGAAGCCTCTGAGATGTAACCTCTGCCTGTAAGTGATGCAGGATCTGTACTAAAGCTGCCTCCTTTTACAAATCCTTTTGCGTTATATGCTGCGCAGGCTGAATATTTTTTGGAATTGTATTTGCCTCCTGTGAATATTCCGCCGGATATATTGATATTTTTGATGCAGCTGCTGCTATCAGGATTATATGCCCAGAATGCCATACCATAAGCACTGCTGAAGGTGCCGCCTGATATATCAACATCTATATTTCCATAATAGCTGTCATCTCCTGTAATTGCAACTGCTGTTCCGTCCTCGTTGTTATGATTTGAGTCCGGTGCCCCTCCTGAATACGGAGTTCCCAAGGCTTCTATTGTAAGTGCTTCATCTGATATAGGGGAGATTTCGAGTTTGCCTGATCTGATCTCTATTCCTGCAGCACCTGTAATACTGCCGCCTTTAATCGTGGTAGTACCTGACTGAGGCAGATAAAGAGCTGTAGCATCAGATGTAATAGTGCCACCGTTTATTACTATTGTAACACCGCCGTGTCCTTCCTCAGCATTACCCATAACAGCAATATCACTGCCTGATGTTTCGATGCTGCCGCCATTCATTACAAATGTAGCGCCTTCATACTCAGTAATTACAGAACCGTCAAGGCTGCCTTCATCCAGAGTAAGCCTGCTTTTGCGTGCGATTGCAGCAGAAGCATCGCGACCCTGTATGTCGCCGCCTTTTATCGCAGCTTCCGACTGATCATAAAGATATATGCCATATTTGCCGTAAACATATCCTCCGTCAAAATTGATTACAGCTCCGTCATCTCCATATATGCCTGCATAATCAAAGCATGATATATATCCGCCAGATATGTTTGCTGTAGATATTGAATTTGTGTCCTCGTCACCATTCACACGCAAACCGGCCTGGTATGTCCCCTGGATGACGCCTCCTGTGATGTTGACTGTTGCAGGCCATGCCATAACAGCAGTTTCGGCGAGCACTGAACCACCTGTTATATTAACAACAGAATTTCTCTTGGCATATATTCCGTATGCCCCACCTTTTTCGGGACTGTAGGTATTTACTATTGAGCCTCCTGAAAAAGTGAATATGCCATTTGAAACATATACTGCAACCTGATTGGCAGATGCCGCTATTCTGCCTCCGCCTTCAGTATCTGTAAATGTGATATCGCTACTGTGCACCCCATTACCGTCATAACCTGTGAATACTCTGCTGCTGCCGCATGTTATGGTCTGTCCCGCAAGATCTAATGTCACAGGAACCTCTGCGTAAAGATACAGGTTTTCAGACAGTGCAATGCTTCTTTCGAGGGTCACCGTGTCATCTGCTATTGCATCTTTGAATGCATCTGAAATACTCTTATAGTAATAGACTTTGTCTGCATATGTAATGGATGCGTCATATGAAATTCCCGATTCTTTTTCTGTAGTACCGTTAAGATGCACTGTATCAGGATCTGTTTTAGGTGTCTTGTCTTCTTCGTTATTTATCTTCGATTCGCCCTGCTGATTGTCTGTTTTATCTGCAAATGCACCTGCAGGAATCATTGTGAATATTACAGCAAAGGATATTAAAATTGCAAGTAGTTTTTTCACGAAGCTTGCCTCTCTTTCTCAAAATGAATCACCTATATTATATCTTCTATTTGCCTTTGTGGCAACATGCAGTTACAGGTTCAGTGCTTTGATATATTCTCCGCTTATCCATCCTGCCCGGTAAACTCCCGATACCTTGTATTTAACCTGATACCATGTAACGCCGCTTACTTTCCTGCTGCTGTAAAGCACAAGGCTCTTGCCTTTTGGTATGACTGTTATTTTGCCATATGAGGTACCTGCGCCTTTTCTCATGTTAAGAGCAGCTGTTGTTGTCCCTTTTTTTGTGATTGTAAAATAATCTTTAATCATATATCCGCTATATGTATTGTCATTATTCGAATACTTCACTTTGTACCATATATGACCTGACGAATCTCTCGTGCTTGCAAGTATAGTTACTTTTTTGTTTTTTGCAACGTATGTAACAGTATTGTATGAAGTGCCTGCATGGGTTCTTATCCTTATATCCTTCTCAGTAGTCGTGCCGTATCTGTCGTATTTAGGCTTTGCAGCTGCTGCGAATTTCGATGATTTGCTTCCCTTCTCTCCATCCTTGTATGCACATACTCTGTAGTAATATTCTCTGCCCTGTGTCAGTCCTGTATTTTTGTATTCAGTTTTACTGGTGCTTCCGATTTTTTCATAAGTGCCACCGTAGGAGCTCGCTCTGTATATGTAATATCCCTCTGCCTCCGGCACCCTGTTCCATTCAAGGGTTACCGAGGATGTCGTCCTTACTTTGCGAGCGACTCCTGTAACCTTGCCTACCGCAGGCTCGGAATCATCATCTTTACTGTCATCTGAACTCTGCCCATTAAAATATTTGCCGCTGTCATACCAGAAATTGCAGTCTACATTGCCTGAAATACCGCTTACAGAGCCTTTGCTTGTATACTGCCAGCAGCAGTAGCTGTATGTAAGGTCTGCTGAAGTGTTGTACTGAGCCAGCCACAGATCGCAGCCTGATGATATTATCTTCTGAGGATACATATATCCGTTGAATGTCGAAAGGTTCGCATATACCATAGGCGTATATCCTGCAGCTCTGACCTTGTCAGCGAATGCTATGCACATATTGGTTATCACATTTCTGCATTCAGTTGTCTTATGTTTGAGAGCATTTACTCTGTATCCTGAGCCGAATTCAAAGTCAAATATGACAGGAAGCGATATGTTGTATCCGCTTATCCTTGAAAGAATATAGTCAGCCTCCGCCTCCGCCTCTTTGACTGTAACCGCCTGTGAGAAAATATATACTCCTACTTTGATACCTGCATCAATAGCTCCCTGGAGATTCTGCTCGTAATATTTATCTTCATAGAGACTGCCTGAGCCGTACCCTCTGCCTGCAACACGGATTATGGCAAAGTCCACACCTGCTGCTTTGACCTTGGCCCAGTCAATTGTCTTCTGATGCTCCGAAACATCTATCCCGTTGTAAATATTCATGTCGGAAAACATAGAAGAATGTGTATATGTCCCAGATATAAACGGGCTTTTCCCTGTTGATGCAAAAGCCCAGAGAGGAAACAGCGAAATTATTAATACAAGTGATATGCCTATGATGATTATCTTTTTCAATACTCAATCCCTGCCTTTTCATTTATTCTTGCTTTAATTGTACCACACTTTAGCCTCAATTTGCAAAAAATATAATTATATATTGACAAATTAGATTTAAGTATTAAAATATTATCTGTTAACAAAATTTTAGATGCTAGGGGAGCGATTTGCTGAGATTAACCTTTATGGTTTATACCCTCAGGACCTGACCCGGATAATACCGGCGTAGGCAAGCACATCTTAAGATTTTTCTTAAGGTTTTTTCAAGTTCCCCTCCTGGACATTAAGGAGGTTTTTTTATGTCTTATGATAAGCTTCAGGGATTTTTTGAATCCCAGACAGGGCAGATAATATCTGTCGCAGTACTCGTTATTCTTTTTATTGGTGTAATCCTGTCAGGCAGGAACCAGAAAACAACCACAAAAACAATGGTTGCCTCTGCACTGCTTGTTGCACTATCCATAGTTTTAAGCCAGATTACAATTTACAGCCTGCCTCAGGGCGGCTCCGTATCTTTGTTTGGAATGCTTCCAATAGTAATATGTGCATATTTTTTCGGAACAAGACGTGCTGTAATGTGCGGTATGTGTGTCGGCATGATAGATCTTATCTTCAAGCCTTATGTAATACATCCGCTGCAGCTTCTGCTTGATTACCCTCTTGCGTTTGGTGCACTGGGGTTTGCCGGTCTCATATTCATGGCCAAAAAAGAAGGACTTATCCCCGCATATCTGTTTGGTGTGCTGTGCAGATACATATGCTCTGTAGTTTCAGGTGTTGTATTCTTTGGTGCATATGCTCCGGAAGGATTCTCTGCTCTCACGTGGTCACTTTGGTATAATGTGCTCTATATGGCAATAGAAGCCGCAGCCACAGTCATCCTGCTTTTGATACCAGCTGTAAGAAGCTCACTCAAACGAATAAAAACACAGCTGCAGGTCTGATATTTCAATTCTGTTGCAAATGCCACACCCATTTCTTCCGATATTGTAGTATACTTGTAGGCAAAGGAGAATTATTGCAATGAAAATATCACTGAACAATGACGATGAAATCGTAAAGACTGTGAAGGAAGGACTCGCACGTACAGGCGGATACTGCCCATGCAAATTACAACGGACTGAAGATAATATCTGCATGTGCAAAGAATTCAAAGAACAGATTGCAGATCCGGAATTCGAAGGCTACTGCCACTGTATGCTGTACTACAAATCACTTTAGGAGGTTATGGATTATGTCAGAAATGGTAATTACAAAAGACAATTTTGAAGAGGAAGTATTAAAATCAGATATTCCTGTGCTGCTTGATTTCTGGGCAACATGGTGCGGTCCATGTCAGATGCTGGCACCTGCAGTTGCTGAAATAGCTGAGGAATACAATGGCCAGATCAAAGTTGGCAAGGTCAATGTGGATGAACAGATAGCTCTTGCAATGAAATTCAATGTAACCAGTATTCCAACTGTGATGGTATTTAAAAACGGAGTGCCTGCAGCAACAGCTGTAGGATATCGCCCCAAAGAGCAGCTTGAAGAGATGATTAAATAGCACATACAAATGAGAAAACCTGCCTCATGGGTAGGTTTTCTCATTAGAAGGTTGTTATACCTTGGGATCAAACACCTTCGCTTATTACAAGTTCTTTGAGCCTCTGGATATGTATATCAGCCGCATCTCTTGCAGCAGAAGCATCACCTGAGACAATAGCCTCATATATAGCTTTGTGCTCAGAAGGCATATCTTCTGCTCTCTTGAAATCACTGTAATAAAGATATCTGAATCTGAGTACGAGTTCCTGAAGCTGCTCTATCATCTGAAGCAAAACGTGATTGTTGCTTGCCTCAACTATCAGTCTATGAAATTTCGTATCACTTTTTATCATTGCCGCCATATCTCCGTCAGCAACAGCCTGATCATAGTTCTGGGACACTGCATGCAGCTCCTCCTGCATTTCTTTTGTCATCCGCTGTGCAGCAAAGAATGCTGCGAGTCCTTCGAGGTTTTGTCTTACTTCAAGTATATCAACCATGTCCTTTACAGAGATTTGTGATGCATATGCACCGCGTCTTGGTTCTATAGTCACAAGGCCTTCTTTTTCAAGCTGCCTTATGGCTTCTCTTATGGGTGTCCTGCTTACTCCCATGTCTTCTGCGAGATCCACTTCCATCATCCTTGTTCCCGGAACAATTTTACCTGTAAGTATCTGCATTTTCAGTTCTTCGTATACTATTTCCCGAAGAGGTCTGTGATTTTGAATGTCAAAATTCAACATAAAATCCCTCCTATTACATATATAAATTAAAGAGTCGTTCTTGTCAGGAAAGTCTCTCTATTCATTTGTTTCATACAATCGACTGCAGCCTTGGCATGGGCCTCCGAATCAGCTATACATATAACTGTCGGGCCGCTTCCACTCATGACAACTTTGCTTATTCCTTCGCATTCTTTTGCTTTGTCTTTTGTATTCATAATACAATTGTACTTTTTTAATGTGTAAAATTCAAGTACATTAATCATATTTTTTTCTATAAAATCGCTGTTTTTTTCTTCAAGGCCCCTGACAAGCTCTGCAATATCGGGTCTTTGCAGTATTCTGACTTTATCTATTCCCTGATACACTTCTTTTGTGGATACGCTGATGGGCGGCTTGCTCAAAACAATATTGCTGTGCAATGCAGGAACCGGCTTAAGTACAGTACCATCATAGGAAGCGTATGCACATGATGATGCTGCAGGATCGTTACGGATTGCATCATCAAGTACACTGTTACATCTTG
>CAVAON010000042.1:0-1224 GCA_963590215.1 Anaerovoracaceae bacterium
CCACATGATAGAGCGTCAGAAAAAACGCTATGGCTGGGAATTCATATTCCTCGGAGCTAATATTGATGCGGCTGCAGAAGCCAGAAGATTTGGTATAGATGAATCCATGGCGGCAGACTACCATTGTGACGGGGCTGGAACTGCTTTGAATTATGAGGTTTTAAGCGAAGTAATCACTAATGTGAGAACATGCGGAAAACCGATTTCATCAGACTGGAAAAAGAAAATTGATAATGATTACAGGAATAGAGGTGATAAATAATGATTGGAGCAATACTTGGAGATATTATAGGCAGCCCTTATGAATTTGACAGGGGCAATAAAAGCAAAGTCTTCCCTTTGTTTTCAGATGAATCCACATATACTGATGATACAGTAATGACCATAGCCGTAGGCAAGGCTTTCCTTGAAGCAGGAGCATCCTCTGATGACGAGCTGATTTCAGACAATCTTTACAGATTCATGCATCAGTTTGGAGATATGTATCCTGATGCAGGATATGGCGTAAGATTTTATGAATGGCTTCACAATCCTGACAGAGCTGCATATGGCAGCCTTGGAAACGGCTCTGCAATGCGTGTTTCTTCTGTAGCATGGCTTTACGATAATATGTATGGATGATGTAAGACATGCTGCAAAGCTCTCTGCTGAAATCACACATAATCATCCGGAAGGAATCAAAGGGGCTGAAGCAACAGCAAGTGCCATATTTATGGCAAGGACAGGAAGCAGCAAGGCAGAAATCAAAGCATATATTGAGAATGAATTTGGATACAGCCTCAATCGCAGCTGTAATGAAATAAGGCCTGGATATTATCATACAGAAACCTGCATGGAAACAGTGCCGGAGGCGATTACGGCATTTCTTGAGGGAAACAGCTTCGAAGATGTTATCCGAACCGCAGTTTCTCTTGGAGGAGACTGTGATACCCTTACTGCCATTGCAGGAAGTATTGCAGAAGGATATTATGGTGTCCCTGAGAATCTGAAGGAAGAATGCCATAATCGTTTGCCTGATCCACTGCTTGATGTGCTGAAATGTTTTGAAAAACGTCTCGAAGAGCAAAAGGAAAGGTAAATGCAGTTGCTTATTGTGTGTGAACAATAAAAAAAATAAAATAATTTGTGGAATATATCAAGAATCACTTTATTTTTATTATATTCTTTGCTATAATATCGTTTGTGTTTTGAGTATTTAAATCATTTTTTTTTTAGAAATGAGGG
>CAVAON010000042.1:1234-10482 GCA_963590215.1 Anaerovoracaceae bacterium
TAAAAAAAAATAGCCGGAAATCGATACTGATTCTCGAAAAGGGCAAGGCAATTGAAAACAGAAGATGTCCCAAAGAAGTGACAGGACAATGTGTCAACTGCCAGCCATGTCATATCACTACAGGCTTTTCAGGAGCGGGAGCTTTTTCGGATGGTAAACTTTCATTGAGTTATGAGGTTGGCGGCGATCTGCCTCAGCTTATAGGTGAAAATATCGCGCAGGAAACCATTAATTATGCAGACAAAATATATCTTGATTTCGGCGCTGACAGCAAGATTGAAGGCATCGGTAACGAAGAAGAAGTAAAAGCAATCAGGAAACGCGCCATCAAAGCAGGATTAAAACTGGTGGACTGTCCTATCAGACATCTTGGCACAGAGAAAGCACAGGATATATATGAGGCAATAGAACGTTACCTTCTTGCAAATGGTGTTGAAATTATGTTCAGCTGTGAATGCAGCGACATAATTGTAAAGGACGGAAAATGCGTTGGAGTAATTGCATATGATGGCCAAAAAGAACTGAATATAGAGGCATCAAGCGTTGTTATTGCAGCAGGAAGACGTGGTGCGGACTGGCTTGACAGGCTTTGCGACAGACACAATGTGGCACATGAGCCGGGGATTGTAGATTTGGGAGTGAGAGTAGAAGTAAGAAATGAGATTATGGAGCATGTCAACAGTGTTCTTTATGAATCCAAGCTTATAGGATATCCAAACCCTTACAAAGACAAGGTTCGTACATTCTGCCAGAATCCGGGAGGGTTTGTAAGCCAGGAAAATTATGATGATAATTTAGCTGTTGTAAACGGACATTCATACAAAGATCTTAAATCAGGAAATACAAATCTTGCAATACTTGTATCGCATCATTTTAGAGAGCCTTTCGACAAACCAATGGTATATGCACGAAAGGTAGGGGAGCTTACCAATATGCTGGGGGCAGGCAGAATAATGGTTCAAAGGTATGGAGATATCCTTGACGGCAAGAGAACATGGGAAAGAGAGCTTGCAAGATCGAATGTGAAGCCGACTCTTACAGATGCTGTTGCAGGAGACATTACAGCAGGACTTCCATACAGGACAATGACGGATATAATTAATTTCATACAGGCAGTCGATTATGTTGTTCCAGGGTTTGCAGCAGCCGAAACACTTCTGTATTCGCCAGAGGTTAAATTCTACAGCAATAGAGTTAAAATGGACAAAGAATTCAATACAAGCATGCCTGGTCTTTACTGCCTTGGAGATTCAAGCGGATGGACCAGAGGACTGATGATGGCATCAGCTATGGGTATTTTGATGGGTAGAAGGCTTGTCTGACAAAGTTATAATTAACGGTGGGGCATTTTTGCCCTGCCTGTTTCTATAAGGAGGTGTATTATGAAGATTACAGATATTATCAAGCAGGATAAATTGAGCTTATCATTTGAGGTTTTCCCTCCTAAAACAGATGACAGCTTCGAAAAAGTAAAATCAGCAGTAGAAAAAATCGCAGCACGAAGGCCTTCCTTTATGAGTGTCACATACGGTGCAGGCGGAGGCACATCAAAATATACAGTTGATATAGCAAAAGATATCAAAGAAAAAGGAGTGACTTCAATAGCGCACCTTACATGTGTATCTTCAGATAGGCAGCAGGTCAAAAGCATGCTTGACAGGCTGAGAGCAAACGGTATCGAAAATATACTGGCACTTAGAGGAGACATTCCGGAAGGTCTTGACCGCAGCAGGCTTGAATACAGATATGCCAGTGAACTTGTGACTGAAATCAAAGAATATGGCGGATTCTGTATAGGCGGAGCATGTTATCCTGAATCACATCCTGAGAGCAGCACCAGCATGGAGGATATAGCAAATATCAAAATAAAAGTCGATGCGGGAGTTGAATTTCTGACAACTCAGATGTTTTTTGATAATGATATTTATTACAATTTTCTCTACAGATTGCGTGAAGCAGGAGTTGATGTACCTGTAATTGCAGGTATTATGCCTATTACAAGTGCCAAACAGATAGAAAAGGTTCTGTCCATATCACAAAATGCATTGCCTCAGAGATTCCTGCGTATAGTAGACAGATTCAGAGATAATCCAAAAGCTATGAAGCAGGCAGGAATAGCATATGCCACAGAGCAGATTGTTGATCTTTATGCAAACGGTGTTAAAGCTGTCCATATTTATTGCATGAATAGTCCATCAGTTGTAGAAGCTTTGCAAAATAACGTGTCGGAGATTATCAGATGAATACAGTCGCAAGAGACAAAATAATTATAAATCCAAAGGAGCTCAGGGCAAGACTTGGCGGGGCGGATGACAATGTTTCAAAAGCCTTTGCAAACAGTGCTGCAGACGAAATCTTATCAGCTATAAACTGCATGTATATATTAAAAAAAACAGATATAATTCGTACAGCAGGAGCTTGTAATCTTGGCTTTGGAGATATTAGAAGTGCAAACCTCATGAGAAATATTACAGGCTGCAATAGTGCCTATGTGCTTGCAGCGACCATAGGACATGATGTGGATAGAGTTCTTAGGAATGCGGCAGTTGTTTCAACAGCGAAATATTTTGTTCTTGATGCAGTGGCTTCATCTGCAGTAGAAGCCCTTTGCGACTATATACAAGACAATTTGCATGAGCCAACTAAGGCTCGCTTTGCTCCGGGATATGGGGATTTCCCTCTTGAAATGCAGGGAAAGCTTCTTGAGTTTCTTGAAGCATACAAAATAGGCATCAGTATTAATGACTCGTTTATGATGACACCGATGAAAACCATAACAGCGATAATGGGAATAAAGGATTGAAAAAAATGAACATTTTAGAAGCATTAAAATCAAAAAGATTATATTTTGACGGCGGGCTTGGGACCCTCCTGCAATCTATGGGACTTGAAGCAGGAGAGCAGCCGGCACAGTGGAATTTAGACCATCCGGACAGAATAACAGCAATTCACAAAGCTTACCTGAATGCGGGTTCGGATATAATTTGCACAAATACTTTTGGTGTAAACAGCCTTAAATTTGATAATGCGGCAGAGTATGCAAAAGCAGCTGTTGACTGTGCAAAAGAAGCGGTTAGAGGACATGAAGATAAGTATATAGCATATGATATAGGACCTACAGGCAGGCTCATAAAACCTATGGGCAATATGGAATTCGAAGAAGCTGTGGATATATTCAAGGAATGCGTACAATATGCTACAGACTTTGGAGCAGACCTCATAATCATAGAAACCATGAATGATTCCTATGAAACTAAAGCAGCTCTCCTTGCAGCAAAAGAAAACAGCAATCTGCCTGTATTTGTTACCAATGCATATGACGAAAGACAAAAGCTTATGACAGGGGCTGATGCAAAGGCTATGATTGCAATGCTCGAAGGACTTGGTGCAGATGCTATTGGTATGAACTGCTCGTTTGGCCCGGACAAAATGCTCCCAATAGTCAAAACTTATGCAAAATATGCGTCGGTTCCAATCATAGTGAATCCCAATGCGGGCATCCCAAGGATTGAAAAAGGGCAGACTGTTTACGATATATCACCGGAACAGTTCGCTGATATTATGACAGAGATTGCAAGGCAGGGCGGCATGATACTCGGAGGCTGCTGCGGGACAACACCTGAGCATATCAGCAAAATGATAGACAAAGTAAAGGATATACCTTTTGAATGCGCCAAACCAAAATCATACAGCCTTGTCTCATCATATTCACATACTGCGGAATTTGGCACTCTCCCCGTTATAATCGGTGAGAGAATCAATCCGACGGGCAAGAAAAAAGTAAAAGAAGCACTCAGGAGCAGAGACTATAACTATATACTTGCAGAAGCGGTAAAGCAGGAAGAAGCAGGCTCACATATACTTGATGTTAATGCAGGGATTCCGGATATTGATGAACCGGAAATTCTGTCGCAGCTTGTCAGAGAGCTTCAGAGCGTTACAGATTTGCCTCTTCAGATAGACACTTCAGACACAAAGGCTCTTGAAAAAGCTATGCGCATATATAACGGCAAGCCAATGGTGAATTCCGTAAATGGCAGTGCCAAAAGCATGGAAGCCGTGTTTCCTCTTGTAAAAAAATACGGAGGAGTTGTAGTAGCACTTACGATGGACGAAGACGGTATTCCAGATACAGCAGAAGGAAGATTTAATATTGCACAAAAAATTATAAATAAAGCGGCAGAGTATGGCATTGACAAAAAAGACATAATAGTAGATCCTCTGACAATGACAATATCTGCAGACAACACAAGTGCAGCCGTAACACTTGCCGCACTAACTATGATAAAACAGCGACTGGGCGTATCAACAAGCCTTGGAGTCTCTAATGTTTCATTTGGTCTTCCGGGCAGAAGCACTATTAACTCTGCCTTTTTCACAATGGCTCTTTATGCGGGGCTTGATGCAGCAATAATGGATCCGTACTCGCAAGACATGATGAAGGCATATTATTCATACAAGGCACTTGCAGGTAAGGATAAGGGCTGCATGGAATATATATCATATGCTGAAGGAAAAGAAGAAAAAAATCGCGAAGCAGTAAATAATGATATGACTCTTTCCTATGCAATTCAAAAGGGACTTTCAGATATTGCACAGGATATAACTGCTCAGCTTCTTAAAGACAAAGCTCCGATTGATATAATTAACGAAGAACTGATACCTGCACTTAACAGCGCAGGGGAAGAATTTGAAGCAAAAAAAATATTCTTGCCTCAGCTCATAATGTCAGCTGAAGCGGCAGGTAAAGCTTTTGATATACTCAAGGCCAATATGCCTTCAAATGTAGACGAAAGCAAAAAAATAGTAGTGGCTACTGTTAAAGGCGATATCCATGATATAGGGAAAAACATTGCAAAAGCACTGCTTGAAAGCTATGGCTTTTATGTTGTAGATCTTGGAAAAGACGTTGCTCCGGAAACTGTGCTCCAAAACGCGAAAGGCTGCAGCCTGATAGGCCTGTCAGCACTTATGACGACTACAGTACCGTCAATGGAGGAAACCATCAGAATGATGAAACAAAACAGTCCTGAAACAAAAATTCTGGTTGCAGGTGCAGTGCTTACAGAAGATTATGCAATGGAGATAGGAGCGGACTTTTATGCTGCTGATGCAATGGATACTGTAAGAATTGCACAGCTGGTTACAGGTGATTGATATGTTGGATGAATTATATGAAGTTAAAAAAAACGAGAAAGAAAAACTTTTCACAATGTGGCTTGATGCGTTTTCTGATTATCCAAAGCTTGCAAAAGCTTTTACCCAGAAAGACAGACGGCTTGCTGCAATTGAAATGACTCTGAGATTTTATGGTATGTATGATTTGAAATACGGCCATATATATTCTGTAGATGAGAATATTGATGATGCAATTGCAATTGTGGATTCTGAAAAGATGAACTGCACACTGCCAAAATATATTGCTGCAGGCAGTTATTCCAAAGGATACAGAGTAGCAAGAAACAGGCTTTCACCGGATGAACAAAAAAAATATAAAGCTGTATTTGCTGAGCTTGATGAGCTTGAAAGCACTATGGATATACCATATCCTCATATTTATGTGGATTTTCTGGGTGTGAGGACCAAATGTCAGGGACAGGGAAGAGGCAGGAAACTGATACATACGGTTGCAATGTATGCTGACAGCCGTAAAAGACCCCTTATGCTGTTTACCAACGGCTCAGAAAATGTAGATTTCTATATGAAAGAGGGATTTGAAACAGTTGGTATTGCAAAATCGGACAGATACGGATTTGAAAATGTATATTTGGTGAGGGAACCGAGATAATGAGCAAAAATACTAAGACAAATGTTATGAGAATACTGGAAAACGAAAGCATTGAATATGATGTGCTGGAATACGATGTTTCAAAGGGCTTTGTCAGCGGAGTTGATGCGGCGCACAAAACAGGCACAGATGAATCTGTTGTTTTTAAAACACTTGTAACAACAGGCAGCGACAGGGAGCATTATGTTTGCGTGATACCTGTTGCAAAGGAGCTTGACTTAAAAAAGGCCGCAAAGGTTTTAAGAGTTAAAAAGCTTGAAATGCTTCATGCTAAAGATATAACTAAAGTGACAGGATATATTAAGGGCGGCTGCTCTCCTGTAGGCATGAAAAAACAATTTCAAACGGTCATTGACAGCTCAGCATGCAATCTTGATAAAATCTATGTAAGTGCTGGCAAACCTGGCATGTCGATTGGAGTAAACCCATATAAAATAGCAGCTCTTATAGAAGCAGAATTTGCAGATTTGACTGTATAAGTAATTCCAATTTTTCTGTTTTGGGCAAAATCTCTTGACAAATGAGGCAAAACTGTGGTACAATTAGTGCACAAATGAGAAAAACATGTCCAAAACATGAAAGGAAGGAATATCTATGAGATTTAGATGGGTCAGTTTCCTTGTTGCAACATTGATAATCACAATGAGCTTGTCAACTGTAACAGGATTTGCAGATACTGAAGACACCTTGTCCCAGCAGACAGTTTCCACAGTTTCAGAAATAAGTGCAGACAGTATAGATGCACCATGCAATGTCAAAGCAAAAGGCATCAGTAAATCAAAGATTAAGGTTACATGGGACTCCGTAGATAATGCGGATGGATACAAAGTATACAGATACAACAAATCAAAAGGTAAATATACATGTATCAAAACAATTAAAAACAAAGACAAATGTTCATACATTAATTCAGGTCTTGATACCAATACCAAGAAAACATACAAAATATCAGCTTATATGATAGATGAGGAAGGCATTATTACAGAAAGTAGCCTTTCTTCAAAAGCAAAAGGCACCACTTATCCGAGAACCATTAAAGTCAGGGCTTATGCATATTCAGGTGGAGGCACGACTGCCAGTGGCAAAAAAGCCACAAAAGGCGTGATTGCTGTGGATCCTGATGTTATCAAGCTCGGGACCAAGGTATATATACCGGGATATGGATATGCGGTAGCAGCAGATACAGGTGGAATGATTAAAGGAAATATCATTGATGTATACATGAATTCGAATGCAGGCTGCATTAAATGGGGAGTAAGATATATTACGATTAAAGTATATGACTAGAAACGGGCCACTATCCTGACGGATAGTGGTTTTTTTAGAAGTTGGGCGGGAATTCTCGTTTGCTTGTATCCGCGATGAAAGCCCGTCTGTATTTGCTCTGGAATTGCAGCTATAAACATGTTGTAAAGAGCTATATTCGCAAGAACAGCTTGCATTTTAATAACGGCACAAGTAAAATATTGTTGAACACAAAAAATTCTGCGGATCAGGTTATAATGGAGGAAGAAACTTCAGGCAGTATTGCTGTGGCGAAGGCTTGACAGATAAAGATATTGGTATTATAGCTGGAATTTCTGGGTTGACCAAAGAAGAAATTAAAAAACTGTAGGATTAGAGGGGATTGTTGCTAATGAGACAGTCCCTTTTGCAGAGGTAAGATATGAACCGAAAGAACTGTATGGCAGCATTATCAGCAATACTTGCTGCGGTGTTTTATGCAATTAATATTCCAGCATCAAAAATACTACTTGGGAACATAGAGCCAGTTATGATGGCTGCAATTCTGTATCTTGGTGCAGGCATAGGAGTAGGCATAATATATATTACAAGAAAGCAGCCGGAAATAACCGAAAACAGTAGCCTTAACAGAAGAGATTTGCCATATGTGCTTGGAATGATATTTCTTGATATAGCGGCTCCAGTATGCCTTATGCTGGGGCTTAAAGCAACAACAGCGGCAAATGCCTCTTTGCTCAATAATTTTGAAATAGCAGCAACTGCTGTTATAGCCCTTGCGATTTTTAAGGAGGCGGTATCTGCAAGGCTCTGGATTGGAATTGCCCTTATCACCATATCAAGCATGATATTATCGTTTGAGGATATGTCGAGCGTGCAATTTTCATGGGGCTCTTTGCTTGTACTGCTTGCAGCGGTATGCTGGGGCTTTGAAAACAATTGCACTCGTAAAATATCATCAAAAAACACATACCAGATAGTTATGCTCAAAGGCATATTTTCAGGAACAGGCTCATTGGTGATTGCGTTTGTGGCAGGGGAGAAGCTTCCGAATGCAGGAGATATTCTTATTGCATTGATATTGGGGTTTGTATCATACGGTCTCAGTATTTTCCTTTATATCAGAGCACAGAGCAGACTTGGAGCAGCAAAAACGAGTGCATATTATGCTATCGCACCGTTTGTGGGAGCATTCTTATCGTTTGCATGCCTGCATGAGGCACTTTCTGCAAATTATTTTATTGCCCTTCTTATAATGATGGGAGGTTCAGCAGTAGTTGCAATAGATACAGTTATAGTTGACCATGCCCATATGCATACTCACATTGTGACTCATACTCACGACGGTAGCACACATACGCATATAATTGAACATTCACATGAGCATAAGCATGTGATGAATGGTAACAGGCATGAACATTCGCATGAAGACAAAACAGTAGCTGGATAAATATATATCTTAGGAGTAAAGTTATGAGAAAAATACTTATAAGTGGGTGCCTTTACGGTCACGCAGTAAGATACGACGGCAAAGCAAAGCGTCTTTCTGATGAGATCTTTGAAAAATGGCAGAGAGAGGGAAGACTGATACCGGTATGTCCGGAGGTTGAAGGCGGGCTTCCTGTTCCAAGAGCACCCTCAGAAATTACCGGGAACAAGGTAGTTAATTCTGAAGGCAGGGATGTGACATTTGAATATATGAAAGGCGCACAATATGCACTTCGGATTGCGGAGGAGGAACAGGTTGCTTTTGCGATCATGAAAGAAGGAAGCCCTGCATGCGGCAGCAATATGATACATGATGGAAGCTTCACAGGAAGCAAAATCCCGGGTCAGGGAATTGCGTCAGCACTTTTGCAGCAGAATGGATATGAAGTATTTAATGAAAATGAGCTTGAACAGGCCCAGACCCTTCTCGAAGAGATAGAAGGGGATGATGAGCTTGGAGAACTGCTGTTCAAAATACAGCTATAGCTTGGAGAGGAAGAACATGATACCTTTATCTACACGTATGAGACCAGATAGCCTGGAGGAATTTGTCGGACAAACACATTTCCTCTACAAAGGCTCTCTGCTTTATAATTCAATCAAGAACAAAACATTTGATTCTGCAGTTTTTTTCGGACCATCAGGCACAGGGAAGACCACTCTTGCAAGGATAGTGGCAAAGGAAATGGATGCAGGCTTTGTTGAGATAAATGCATCGACAACAGGCACC
>CAVAON010000042.1:10492-17694 GCA_963590215.1 Anaerovoracaceae bacterium
GAATTAAAGGAGCTTATCGAAAAGGCAAAGCTGAGATTTTATGGTTTGCAGCAGGAGACTACTTACGTTTATGTTGATGAGTTTCACAGATGGAACAAACTGCAGCAGGATTCACTTCTTAAAGCTCTTGAAGAAGGTATAATCAAATTTATAGGAAGCACTACTGAAAACCCGTATTTTTCAATAAACAATGCAGTGCTCAGCAGGGTGCGCAACATATATGAATTCAAAAGACTTTCAACAGAAGATCTTATCAGAATACTTCAAAATGCTATTAATGACAGTGATAAAGGCTTTGGAAATCTCAATGTGCAATATGATGAGAAGTCCCTTGAAATCCTTGCACAGATGGCAGGAGGAGATGCGAGGATAGCATTAGATACGCTGGGCTTTATAATTGAGAATTCAAATGATGTGCCTGTAATATCGCAGGTACTGATAACAGAAGCCATGCAAAGGCAGACTGTATTTTATGATAAAAGCGAAGATAAATATAATCTTCTGTCGGCACTTCAAAAATCCATAAGAGGAAGTGATCCGGATGCTGCTGTGCACTATCTTGCAAGACTCATAGCAGGCGATGGTGATATCAAAATGATAGGCAGAAGACTTCTTGTCATGGCAAGTGAGGATATAGGGATGGCATATCCGAGTGCAATATCAATAGTAAACGGATGTGTTCAGGCGGCAATGATGGTTGGACTTCCTGAAGCCAGAATCAATCTTGCACAGGCTGTAATACTTCTTGCATCATGTCCAAAATCAAATTCAGCTGCTGCAGCAATTGACGCAGCAACAGCTGACTTAAGTAGTCGTAAAATAGATGATGTGCCGCCGCATCTTTGCGATTCGCATTACAGCGGAGCTGCCAAACGTGGCCTTGGCATAGGATACAAATATCCTCACTCCTATGGAGGATATGTAAAGCAGCAATATCTTCCTGACAATCTTTACAGGGAAAAAATCAAATACTATAATCCTACAGAAAACGGAAGCGAAGGCGCATTCAAAAAATTCCTGGAGGGACTGGACATATTTTATGAAAAAAATAACAAGGGCTGATTATTCAGGCTTCTGCTTTGGAGTCAGAAGAGCTATTGAAAAAACATATGAAGCAATTACAAACCAAAATGAAAACGAAAAAATATATACGAAAGGTCCTCTTATTCACAACAAGGTGGTTACGGACGAGCTTGAACAAAAAGGCGTCAGGATTATCGATAGCTTAGACGAAGCAGAAAACAATGCTACAGTTATAGTAAGATCCCATGGTGAACCGGAGAAATTTTACAAAGAAGCTGAAGCAAGAGGGGTGAAGCTCATAGATGCTACATGCCCTTTTGTTGAAAAAATACATAAGCTTGTTAAAAAGGCTCATAATGATGGATATACCGTGGTTATTGCAGGTGATAAAAATCACCCGGAGGTTACAGGCACCAACGGATGGTGTGACAACAGCGCTATAGTAGTACAAACAGCAAGTGAGGCTGCACAGATATTTGCAGATAAGGTCTTTGTTGTGGCACAGACCACCGTTACAAAAGAGAGCTTTGATGAGATTTGTCGGAATATTAATGCTGCGGAGTGTATTGCACAGAATACGATATGTAATGCAACAATCAGGAGACAGGAAAGCTGCATAGAGCTTGCAAAAAAATCGGAGCTGATGGTAATCATAGGCAGTAAAAGCAGTTCAAATACTCAAAAATTGTACAATATATCAAAAAAACATTGCTCAAAAACCTATTTTGTTGAAAATATCGAAGATTTACCATTGAAACAGATAGAAAAATATAATAAAATAGGTATTACGGCAGGTGCTTCGACGCCTGAACGTATTATTGAGGAGGTTATTTCTACAATGTGTGAAATCACTAAAGAAACAAATTTGATGAATGACTTTATGGATGAAATTGAAAAGTCATTAAGATTACCAAGAGGCGGAGAAATCGTAAATGGTAAGGTACACCAGGTTACTGAAAACGAAGTTATAGTTAATCTAGGCTGTAAAAAAGACGGAATCATTCCGAAAGAAGAAGTTTCTCTTGAAGAGGGACAAAAATTAGCAGATGTATTTGCAGAAGGAGACGAAGTTCAGGCCAAGGTTATTAAGACTGATGACGGTGACGGTGGCATCTTACTTTCAAAGAAAAAGTTAGAAGTTAACGAGCATTGGAATGAGATTAATAATGCTTTTGAAAATAAAGAATTGGTTACTGTAAAGATTACAAGAGCTGTAAACGGCGGCGTAATCGGTGCATACAAGGAAATCACAGGCTTTATCCCTCTTTCACAGCTTTCAGACAAGTATGTTGAAGATCCTGCAGAGTTCATCGGACAGGAAATGGAGGTTAAAATCACAAGGGTTGACCAGAGAAGAGGCAAAATTGTATTCTCAAGAAGAGCCGTTCTTAACGAAGAAAAAGAAAAGAAACTGGCTGAAATCTGGGCTAATATCCATGTTGATGATATCATCGAAGGTAAAGTAATGAGATTTACTGACTATGGTGCATTTGTTGATATAGGCGGCATTGACGGCCTGCTTCATATTTCGGAAATTTCATGGGGTAAATTAAGACATCCTCAGGAAGTTCTTCAGATTGGTGATGTTGTTAAAGTTAAGGTTCTTTCAATGAACGAAGAAAAAGGCAAGATTTCGCTTGGTCTCAAGCAGACTATGCCAGAGCCTTGGTCAGTAATTGATGAAAAATACGAAGCTGGTCAGATTGTAGCCGGTAAAGTTGTTCAGATTAAAGAATATGGTGCATTTGTAGAGCTTGAACCTGGTCTTGACGGTTTGGTACATATTTCAGAGATTGCTCATAAGAGAGTAAATGACATCAACGAAGAGCTCACAGTAGGACAGGATGTAAGTGCTAAAATTCTTGAAATCGACAAAGATAAGAGAAGAATCAGTCTCAGTATCAAAGCAACAACTTCTCCTGAAGAAGAAGCAGATATTGAAGAATCTGAAGAAGTCGAGGAATAATATACCCGAGCAGTCAGAGAGAAATCATATCGGTTTCTCTCTTTATTTTATCTGCGGCAGCAGTTATGTAAGCAAGGGAGGACAGTATATTTCATGAATAGATTGAAGTGCAGGATAGCACAGTTTTTTCTTTATATAGGCAAGGCTTTTATTAAATGGAGAAGGCCTGAACTTGTCAAAGGTGCAGGTAGCATCGGCACTGTTGCATACAATATTATGGCCAGAGGAATTGACAATGTGCTTGTAGTGACAGGCCCCAACATAAGCAAACGTGGACTCGCAGACAGCATGTATGAATCCTTTGACAGAAACGGCATCAGCTATAGTATATATAACAGGACGCAAAACAATCCTACAACAGCAAATGTTGAAGAAGGATGTGACATGTATGTATCAAACAAATGTCAGGCCATAGTTGCTTTTGGCGGAGGTTCTCCTATGGACTGTGCCAAAGCGATAGGTGCAAGAGTGGCAAACCCAACATCAGGTATTATGAGTATGGCAGGAATGTTCAAAATCAGGCATAAAACTCCACTTCTTATTGCAATACCGACAACTGCAGGCACCGGCAGCGAAGCTACAGTTGCTGCAGTTATAACTGATGAAAATGAACATCATAAATTCACTATAAATGACCCTAAGCTTATTCCTGATGTTGCTGTACTTGATCCATGCATTACATCAAATATGCCAAAGCATCTGACAGCGACTACAGGAATGGATGCACTGACTCATGCAGTAGAGGCATATACGAACATTTTCAGCAGACCGACAGACGGGGGTGCAAAACATGCAGTACGTCTTATCTTCAGATATCTTCCAAAGGCATATAATAATGGTGGAGATCTCAAGGCAAGAGAGAAAATGCTTGAAGCTTCATATGAAGCGGGCATAGCATTTACACGTTCATGTGTTGGATATGTGCATGCTATTGCTCATACTCTTGGTGGGCTTTATGGTACGCCTCACGGTCTTGCGAATGCAGTTATTCTGCCACATGTGCTTGAGCTTTACGGGGAGGCTGTATATAAACCTCTTGCACGGCTTGCGAATACAGCCGATATACCAGGTAAAAATGACAGGGAAAAAGCAGAAAACTTCATAAAAGAAATAAGGCAGATGAATAAAAGCATGGATATTCCGGAGCATCTCGAAATAAAGGACGAAGATATTCCCAAAATGATAAAATGGGCTATGGCAGAAGCCAATCCCGTTTATCCTGTTCCTGTTGTTTGGGGAGAAGCGGATTTCAGAAAAGCGATAGACAAAATAAGGGGCAAAGAATATTAGCTATAGCATGGCAGTTTTGTTAACTGTAAGGAGGAGCTGTAAGTGAACAAAATCGGTAACAGCGAAAAAAACGAGGATGACAGTAAAGTATTGAAGAGAGCAAGTCTTGCGGTATTTGTCTCAGTATTGATACTTTTTGTTGCTGTCATATTTGCTACAGAAGCAGTCGATAAATTTTTTGGTAAGACAGCCGGTACAATTGCACTTGTGATAATCACGGCTGCAATAGCTATAATATTATACAGAAAGGAAATTGTGGCCTTTTTCAAAAAAAACAGGTCATAGGTTTGTTATGATTAAAATAAAAGATTTAAGCTGTGGTGCAAGAATAGTAATGGAAGAGATACCATATGTTAAATCAGCAGCGATAGGTATATGGGTTAAAGCAGGAGCCGTAAATGAAGAACCGGAGATTTCAGGTGTATCCCATTATATAGAACATATGCTGTTCAAAGGCACATCAAACAGAAACGCCAAGCAGATAGCATCAGATGCAGACAGAATTGCCGGACAGATAAATGCCTTCACAGGCAAAGAGGCGACATGCTACTATATCAAAACACTGTCAGAAAATATTGATAAGGCGGCAGATATATTGCTTGATATGTTTCTTAATTCGCAGTTTGATCCTGTAGAAATGGATAAGGAGCGCATGGTAATATATGAGGAAATGAAAATGATAGAAGACTCTCCTGAAGATGATGCACATGACATTATAGGGGAAATTGTATTCAAAGGTAATCCTCTTGCCAAATCCATAATAGGAAATACAGATACTTTGGCCGGAATAGACAGAGACGTAATAAAAAAATACATCAGACAGCAGTATACAGCTGACAGCATTGTTGTTTCTGTTGCAGGCAATTTTGATGAAAAGCAGATTGTTTCTATATTTGATGGCAAATTCGACAAGTTTGCCAAAACCAAGGAACATATAGAATATGGCGATATCTCATACACGCCAGGCTACAGATGCAAAGTCAAGGATATTGAGCAAAGCCATATATGTCTTGGAACTATAGGTATAGCCAGAGATGACGAGAGATTTTATGCACTTTCACTTCTAAATAATATAATGGGTGGCAGCATGAGCTCAAGGCTGTTTCAGAATATCAGAGAAGAAAAAGGTCTTGCATATTCTGTATATTCGATTGCAAGCTCATTCATACATACAGGTTACTATAATATATATGCGGGAGTCAGTCATGACAGAATTCATGCTGCAATCAAAGGGATTAAAGAAGAACTCGAAGCTCTCAAAGAAAAAGGCATTACAGCAGAAGAGCTTGAAATATCAAAAGCACAGCTAAAGGGCAGCTATATTTTCGGCATGGAAAATGTAAATGCAAGGATGTTTAACATAGGACGAAATCTTACATTAAGCGGCAAAATAAATACCCCTGAAGAAGTAATAGAAAGCATTGACAAAGTGAGCCTTGCATATGTAAATGACGTTGCATCACTCATTTATGATTTTGACAATTATTCTGCAATAGTTATAACAGACAAAGAAACAGATATTGAAAAATACATGAAGGAATGAGAATGAATATAAAAATTAAAAGCCTATCAGGAAGGCTTCCATCTTATGCGACAGAAGGTGCATCGGGCATGGATATCAGAGCATTTGTAGATGAGCCTGTTGTTATACCTCCGGGGGGAAGAGCACTGATACCTACGGGACTTTTTACAGAAATTCCTGCAGGATATGAGGCACAGATAAGAGCCAGATCAGGTCTTGCCATCAAAAATGGCATAGGTCTTGTCAATGGCATAGGAACAATTGACAGTGATTATAGGGGAGAAATTAAAATTCCGCTTATCAACTGGGGAAATGAAGAGTTTACCATAAAAAACGGTGACAGGATTGCACAAATGGTAGTCGCTTCATATGACACCGTGCACTGGGAGCCTTGCGAAGAGCTTCAGGACACTCGACGTGGCAATGGAGGATTCGGACATACAGGGATATAGCCCAAAACAGGAGATTTATATGCTGTTAAGAGAGGAACTTGAAAAAAGAGAATATCTGATTTACTGTGAAGCTGCAGCAAAGGCAGATGCATCAAGAGGCAGAGCAAAGCCTGAGGAAAAATGCAGACTCAGAACTGAATTTCAAAGAGACAGAGATAAGATAATACATTCAAAAGCTTTTAGAAGACTGATGCACAAAACGCAGGTATTTCTGGCTCCTGAAGGAGATCATTTCAGAACAAGGCTTACACATACACTGGAAGTATCACAGATTGCCAGAACCATTGCAAGAGGGCTTGCACTTAATGAAGACCTTACAGAAGCTATTGCATTGGGGCATGATCTTGGGCATACGCCATTTGGTCATAATGGAGAGGCTGTATTAAACAGTATACATAGTGACGGGTTTTCGCATAATGTCCAAAGCCTCAGGGTTGCAGATGTCCTTGAAACTCACAATGGCAAAAGAGGAATGAATCTTACCGAAGAAGTCAGAGATGGTATATTAAATCATACAGGCAAAGGCATTCCGTTTACTCTTGAAGGGCAGATTGTAAAAATAAGCGATAGAATCGCATATATAAATCATGATATAGATGATGCATTGAGAAGCGGCGTTATATCAATAGATGACTTGCCCCAGGAATGCATCAGGTATCTTGGAGATACCCATGGCAAACGCATAGATACACTTGTTACGGATATGATAATAAATAATTCGGGGAAAGACTTTATTTCACAAAGTGAAGAATGCAGACACTATATGGATAAGCTGCGCAACTTTATGTTTGTCAATGTTTATCATAATGAAAAAGTTAAAAAGACAGAACAACTGATGAAAATGGAGCAGATAATAGTATCGCTTTATGAATATTTTACAGATAATCCGGATAAACTCCCTGAGGATTACAGGCAGCTTATAGCTGAGTTTGGTGTAGAGGAGATGGTC
>CAVAON010000043.1:0-17229 GCA_963590215.1 Anaerovoracaceae bacterium
GGACTTCAATTTCTCGATGTGTTTAGGTATATTTAAACACATTTTGAGTGGCAGGCGGACATGAAAATAAACAGAGTATGGGCAGTATATTTTACAGGTACACAGACAACCTCAAAGGTAGTTGAAAAGCTTACAGATGAGCTTGCAGGCAAATTGAACTGCGACAGAGTTACATATGATTTCTCACTTCCTGCGGCAAGGAAAGAACCTATGGAATTTTCAAGAGGAGACCTTGTTATATTCGGTACACCTGTAATTGCAGGCAGAGTGCCAAATGTGCTTCTCAAATATCTTGCTGATATAAGAGGAAACGGCGCGCTGGGTGTGCCTGTTGTGCTTTACGGCAATAGAAACTATGATGATGCACTGATAGAGCTTAGAGACATAATGGAGGCAGGCAATATCCGGACAATTGCCGCGGGAGCATTTATAGGGGAGCATTCGTTTTCAAAAGTGCTTGGCGCAGGCAGACCTGACGAGCAGGATATGAATAAAGTATGCGATTTTGCAGAGGACATATTCCGGAAATTATCTGCTGCAGATGAATTTGATATGATAGATGTAAAAGGCACTCCAAAACCGTACAGTGGATACTATCAGCCAAGGGATAGACGTGGTGTGCATATAGATATACGCAAAGTGAAACCAAAGACAGACGAAAACAAGTGCATCAGATGTGGCAAATGTGCACAAATCTGCACTATGGGCTCTATTGATGCTGAGGATTTTTCAAAGGTAACAGGAATATGCATTAAATGCTGTGCCTGTATCAAAAGATGTCCTGCCGGCGCCAAATATTATGATGATGAAGGATATCTGTATCATCAGCATGAACTTGAGCAGCAGTGGAGCAGGAGAGCAGAGCCTGAAATCTTTGTCTGATTGTCGTTTTATGTCAGAATGCTGAATTTGCATTGAACACTTATCTGTGATATAATCATTAGGTTGTAAATTTTTATGGAAAGAGTGTTTAATTAATGGATAGACAAAAGATTATAAACATAGCGGTTATTGCACATGTAGATGCAGGCAAGTCGACTCTGGTTGATGCATTTTTGAACCAGAGCGGAGTTTTCAGAGCCAATGAAGAGGTCGTTGACTGCGTAATGGATTCTGATGACATCGAAAGAGAAAGAGGGATTACAATCTATTCCAAGAACTGCTCTGTAATGTACAATGACGTCAAAATTAATATAGTTGATACGCCAGGCCATGCTGATTTTTCATCGGAGGTTGAGCGTATAATGAAGACTGTTGATACAGTAATACTCCTGGTTGATTCATCAGAGGGACCTATGCCACAGACAAGATTCGTACTCAAAAAATCACTGGAGCAGGGCATCAACCCTATCCTGCTTATCAACAAAATAGACAAAAGAGACGCCAGAATTGATGAAGTCGTAGATATGGTATATGAGCTTTTTATGGATCTTGAGGCTAATGACAAACAGCTTGACTTCCCTATTTTATATGGAATTGCAAGACAGGGAATAGTAGTTAGAGATCCGGCGGAAGCAGAAAATATCAATGTGCAATCAGGAAACAACAAAGTGAGAAAAAATACTGCCGGGGGACAGGGCGGTCTCACCATAAAACCGCTGTTTGAAACAATCCTTGAGCATTGTGACATATATCCTGACAGAACAGAAGAGCCTCTGCAGCTTCAGGTTTCGACACTTGGATATGATGACTATATAGGCAGGCTGGGCATAGGCAGGATTACAAGAGGCACCATAAAAGAAGGACAGACAGTTGCTGTTGCCAGGGATGATGGTAGTATTAAGAATTGCAAGATAAATCAGGTGTTTACATACAGAGGACTCAAGAGAACTGCCGTAAAAGAAGCACAGGCAGGTGATATTGCAGTTGTATCCGGAATATCTGATATCTCGATAGGTGAAACCATATGTGACCCTGATTATCCGGAAGCAATGGATATGATTAAAATTGAAGAGCCTACGCTTTCCATGAATTTTATGGTAAACAAATCGCCGTTTGCAGGCAAATCAGGTAAATACGTAACATCAAGGCACATCAAAGAAAGGCTCGAAAAAGAGCTTGAGGTTAATGTAGGGCTTCTTGTTGAGCCTACAGACAGCACAGACTGTTTTAAGGTTTCAGGCAGAGGGGAGCTGCATCTTTCAATTCTTATTGAAAATATGAGAAGAGAAGGATATGAGCTTGCTGTATCAAAACCTGAGGTCATACTTAGAAGAGGACCAAATCATGAAACGCTTGAACCGATTGAAGAGGTCGTTGTTTCTGTTCCCGATGAATATGCAGGCTCAGTTATATCCAAGCTTAATTTACGAAAAGGTATAATGACACAGATGTCAGGCGAAAACGGATTTTCAAAGATTGAATATCTGGTGCCGACAAGAGGACTTCTTGGATATAGAACAGAATTTATAAATGATACAAGAGGCGAAGGCACAATGGTAAGACGTTTTGACTCGTTTGGCGAATACAAAGGAGATATACCTCAGAGGATAAACGGTGTTGCCATAGCACAGGAAGAAGGAATTGCAACTCCTTATGCACTGTTTAACATCGGAGAGAGAGTTCAGATGTTTGTTGCACCGGGAACCAAGGTTTATGAAGGCATGATAGTCGGTATGAACTCCAGAAATGATGATATGGTGGTGAATCCGTGCAAAGCCAAAAAAGCTACAAATATGAGAGCCGCGGGAAGTGATGAAGCAATCAGACTTTCTCCTCACAGAGAATTTACTCTTGAAGAGGCGCTGGAGTTCATAAATGATGATGAGCTTGTTGAAATCACACCTGATGACATTCGTCTCAGAAAAAAACTGCTTCATGAACTTGAAAGAAGAAGAAGCGGCAGAGTATATGAGGGAGCATGATGAGTATGTTTGACAAGCTGTTCCAAAGCTCCTGGGCTAACTGGCTAAACGCTGCAATTATATTGCTGGCAGGGCTTCTTATATTAAAGATACTGGTTATACTGATAAAAAAAATTCTGTCAAAGAGCTCTGTGGATGGAGCTCTTCATACACTTTTAATCAATACAATAAAAATTGCAGCACTGATAGTTATAATTGTTTCGACGCTTTCAGAAATAGGAGTCAATACGTCAACTTTTATTGCTGTAATAGGAGCCGCAGGCGCCGCTATTGCACTTGCACTCAAAGACAGCCTTGCCAATGTTGCAGGAGGAGTGATAATTCTTGTCACGAAGCCTTTTGGCAAGGGAGATTACGTAATGACAAATGACATAGAAGGCTATGTAGAGGAAATTGATATATTAAATACTACTCTCAAGACTGCAGATAACAAAACAGTATTGATACCCAACAGCAATATATCAAACAGTGCACTTATCAATTTTACCAGAACTGATGCCAGAAGAGTGGATTTGCGCATAGGTGTAAGTTATGATGCAGATATAGATAAAGTGAAGACTGTGCTTGCACGCGTCGCAGATGATTGCGAACTTGTACTTAAAGATAAAGAATATCGCATTGGAGTGATTGAGCATGGTGAAAGCGCAGTTGTATTTGATTTTCAGGTTTGGATAAAACCTGAAAATTACTGGGAAGCAAAATATTATCTTGGAGAAAAGAGCAAAGAGGCTCTTGACGAGGCGGGAATAGAAATACCGTATACACATATTGATGTGATTGTTAAGAAATAAATTGCCAATTCAAAAAAAGAATTGTATAATAAAAAAAACATATTTTTTCAGGAGAATGAAAATGGACAATAAATCAAGTATTATAGGTTTTGTAATCTATTTCTGGGTATTTCAGATTTCGGCATTTGTAATGTTGAGGCTGTTTGGAATGGTTTCAGCTGATTCTTCCGTAAAACAGATACTCATACTGTTTGTCATATTCGGAATCGCATTTACAGGCTTTTATTTTATCAAAAAAAGCGGAGATGCCAAAAGAGCAAAGAGAAATGCCACAGCACAGTATGATGTGGCTCATGCCAACAAAAAGAAAAAAAAGAAAAAAAGATAATTTTCAAAGGGGCGGAATTTCTGCCCTTTATGTATTTGGAGTAGATTTGTGAATATACAGATATTTGGAACAAACAAGTGTAATGACACCAAAAAAGCAATCAGGTATTTTAAGGAACGAAGGATAAAATATCAGTTCATTGACATGAAACAAAAGGGTATGAGCAGAGGTGAGTTGGCCAGCGTTGTTAAAGCAGCTGGCGGTTTTGAAAATTTGCTGGATGAAAACTGCAAGGACAGGCAGGCTCTTGCTCTTGTCAAGTATATTTCTGACAGCAGCAGGGAGGAAACAATTCTTCAAAACCAGATGGTCATTAAAACCCCAATTGTCAGAAACGGCAGACAGGCAACGGTAGGATATGCACCGGACACCTGGAAAGAATGGGAGTAGTATGGCAACAATAGAACAAACTTTTAAAAGGCTGGAAAAATCAGCTTTCAGATCGAGCTTCCATCTTGATCAAAAGGACAGAGAATACATTGCAGCAAAGGGGACCGATAAAATAAAAGAGCATGCAGAGGATTTCATCAGCAAACGCCTTGCACCTGCATATATTGCAAATGACGGCAGGCAGACTCCTATGAGAGGACATCCTGTGTTCAAGGCACAGCATGCATGTGCATGCTGCTGTAGAGGCTGTCTTGAAAAATGGTATCATGTACCTAAAAATGTAGAGCTTACACAAGATCAGCAGAGGCGTATAGTCAATATGCTTATGGCTTGGATTAAAAAAGAAATGTGACATTAGAAAAGAGATGACATTTTGACAGAGAATTTAAAAATATGCATTGAAGCAGTGATACCTATGTTCATATTACTTGCCATAGGATTTACTGTAAGAAAGACAGGAATAGTAAACGACACAGAGCTCAAGAAAATGAACAGACTTGCTTTTGATGTGCTGTTCCCTTTTTTGATGTTTTCAAACATATATAACTCACATATCAGAGAAATCGTAAATCTGAACCTTATAGTTTTTACCATTATAGCAATAGGCATAGAATATATTGCAGCTACTGCTGTTACTCTCAAAATAGAAAAAAACAGCGCTTCAAGAGGAGCCATGATACAGGCTATATACAGAAGCAACTTTGTTATAATGGGGCTTCCTATCGCCACTAATATATATGGGCATGGCAATGTTGGAGTTACTGCAGTGATGATTGCGATAGTTGTGCCGCTTTATAATATACTGGCAGTAGCGACACTTGAAATGTACAGAGATTCAAAGATAAGAATAGGCAGAATGGTTGTCAACATAGCGAAAAACCCTCTGATTATAGGGGCGGTGGCAGGCATTCTGTTTTCAGTGGCAGGCATTAATCTGCCGAATGTAATAGAAGATACGGTAAGTAGCCTCAGCTCTGCTGCAACTCCGATTGCACTCATGATACTTGGTGCGTCCTTTAAATTCAGTTCAATTAAAAATTGCAGGCGCAATCTCATAATAGTAGTACTTGCAAGACTTGTTATTGTTCCAGGCATTGTGCTTGCTATAGCAGCATTGAGTGGAATAACAGGCATTGAATTTGTAACTCTTGTAGGAATATTTGCAGCTCCCTGCGCTATTTCGTCGTTTACAATGGCACAGCAGATGGGCTCTGACGGGGTGCTTGCCGGTGCTGCAGTGATTTTCACATCGGCATTTGCGTGCATCACAATGTTTTTATGGCTGTTTATATTCAAAACAACAGGAGTGTTTTAGGAGGTAGAAATGATTATATCAACGCAGTGTTATCTTGAATCTGACAGCAAATGGCTCATGCTTTACCGCAACAAAAAACCAGACGATCCCAATGCAGGCAAATGGATTGCAGCCGGAGGCAAGCTTGAGCCGGGAGAGAGCATAGATGAATGTGCAGTAAGAGAAGTTATAGAGGAAACAGGCTTTAACATGCGCACTTTTGCCAAAAGAGCAGTTGTACAATTTGTATCAGATATTTTTGAAGATGAAGAAATGCACATATACACATCAGATGATTTTGAAAAAATATGTGAGCCTGTATCAGATGAAGGGCATTTTAAATGGATTCCCATCTCCGAAATATTCGATCTGAATCTGTGGGAGGGTGATAGAATTTTTTTGGAATATATCCTTGAAGGCAGAGAATATTTTGAAATGAGGCTGGAATACAAAGGCGACAATCTTATCAGAGCCTGCCTTGATGGAAATGATATAGATATATGAAATACGATTTTTGAATGATTTTCTTTTGCCTAAAATGCTTGCAAGAGCTGGAATATGCAGTTATACTGTAACTTGAATAAAGCAGAAACTTTACTTAGGAGGAAACACAATATGAGATGCCCTTTTTGTGATAATCATGAAACAAAAGTCATAGATTCAAGACCTGCAGAGGATGGACATGCAATCAGACGCAGAAGAGAATGTGAACGTTGCAGCCGTAGATTTACCACATACGAAAAGGTTGAAGAAGTGATTCTGATGGTCGTCAAAAAAGACGGCTCAAGAGAAGCCTTTGACAGAAGGAAAATCATGAATGGAATTATCAAGGCCTGCGAAAAGAGACCTGTTGCAGCTGCAACAATAGAAAACATGGTTGACCAGATCGAAAGAGGTCTTAACAACATGATGGAAAAAGAAGTCAACAGTTCGTTTATCGGAGAGCTTATAATGGAGCAACTCAAAGATGTAGACCAGGTTGCATATGTGAGATTTGCATCAGTATACAGACAGTTTACAGATGTAAATACGTTTGTGGCCGAAATTGAAAAACTGCTTGGGAAACAAAAGGGTGAATGATATGATTAGAATTGCAATAGACGGACCTGGCGGTGCAGGTAAAAGCACTATAGCAAAGCACATAGCCAAAGCACTTGACATAGATTATATAGATACAGGTGCTATGTATAGAGCCGTAGGATACAAGATTGTAAGAGATAACGTCGATATGTATGATGAAACGGCACTTAAGACAATGCTTGAGGATACAGACATAGACTTTTCCTCCGGCAGTACGATACTTGACGGAGAAAATGTAAGTGACAGAATAAGGACGCAGGAAATATCGCGCAAAGCCTCAGAGTGTTCGGCGTTAGCACCGGTTAGGGCAAAGCTTGTAGAACTCCAGAAAAAAATGGGAAGCAGCAAAAGCGTTATAATGGATGGCAGAGATATAGGTACTGTAGTATTAAAAGATGCAGAGCTCAAAATATATCTTACGGCATCTGCTGAAGAACGGGCGAACAGGAGACACAAGGAGCTGCTGCAAAAGGGTGAAGATATATCGTATGAAAAAGTTCTTGCAGATATGCAGGAACGGGACTACAATGATATGCACAGAGATATAACACCTCTTCGCAAGGCAGATGATGCAATAGAGCTTGATACTACAGGCATGAATATTGATGAAGTTACAGAATATATATTGAACAGAATAAAAGAAAGGTAAATATAACTATGGCAACAGTAAGACCATTCAGAGCGGTAAGGCCGCAAAAGCAATATGCAGGCAAAGTTTTATCACTTCCATATGATGTAATGAACAGAGAAGAAGCTGCCAAAATGGCAGAAGGAAACCCTGACAGCTTTCTTCACATCTGCAGAGCGGAAATAGATTTGCCGGATGCAGATCAGCATTCACAGGAGGTATACGAAAAAGCAAGAGATAATATTGCTGAGTTCAAGGCAAAAGGTATATTCATACAGGAAGAAACCCCGGCACTTTATGTTTACAGAGAGATAATGGAGGGGAGAGTACAGACAGGCATATTCGGATGTGTCAGTGTAGATGAATACAGAGATAATATTATCAAAAAACATGAGCTTACAAGAGTCGAAAAGGAAATAGACAGAATCAATCATTTTGATATATGCAATGCAAATACAGAGCCTGTATTCCTGACATACAGAGACGATACACGTATCAGAGTCATAATTGAAGGATGGGCAGAAAGCAACGAACCTGAATATGACATTACAGCACCTGATGGAATTAGACATATTCTCTGGCCTGTGACTGATAAAGAGGTTATATCGGCACTTACATCACTTTTTAGAGAAATCCCCGCTCTTTATATTGCGGATGGACATCACAGAAGTGCATCTGCTTTCAAGGTAGGCATGAAACGCAGAGAAGAACATCCGGATTTTACAGGAGATGAGGAATTCAATTTCTTTATGGCAGCAATATTTCCTGATAATGATTTGCACATCTTTGACTACAACAGAGTTGTCAAGGATCTTAACGGACTTGATTCGGATGAATTTATTCAGAAAATCAAGGAATCAGGATTTGAAGTAGAAGCAAAGGGTGCAGATATATATGCACCTGAAGCAAAGCATTTCTTTGGGATGTTTCTTGATGGCAAATGGTACAGACTCAAAGCAACAGAGAGCATAATACCTGATCATGTGACTGATTCTCTTGATGTTGCCGTACTTCAAAACAATCTGCTTGGGCCTGTGCTTGGCATAGAAGACCCAAGAACCAGTGATAGAATTGACTTTGTAGGAGGCATTAGAGGGCTGTCAGAGCTCGAAAGAAGAGTTGCTTCTGATATGAAGGTAGCATTTGCAGTATATCCTGTAAGTATTTCTGATCTTTTATCAGTTTCAGATGCCGATATGATAATGCCGCCTAAATCAACCTGGTTTGAACCAAAGCTTGGAAGCGGACTTCTTATTCATATGCTGTAAATATTAATAAACAAAACCCCCGGCAGTATCTGACCGGGGATTTATGTTGACAAAATGAATCTTGACAAAACAGTTGTTTCTCAAGATGAAAAATGGTAAAATAAAATGTAGATTTTTGAAAATCAATGCAAAACCGACCCGATATAATCCAGGGAGGTTTGAAATGATAATTAAAGAACTCCCGGTCACCGAACGACCGAGAGAAAAAATGATTCGGTACGGCTGTAATGCCATGTCAAATGCAGAGCTCCTGGCTGTACTTATAGGCAGTGGGAGCAAAAACAAATCTGCAATAGAAGTGGCGCAGGATATTCTGGCGCTTGACGAAAGCGGCATCAGCTTTCTTGGCAGATGTACTATTGAAGAAATCTCAGCAATTGACGGTATAGGCAATGCCAAGGCATGCAAAATTCTTGCAGCTTTTGAGCTTGGCAGGAGAATTGCTACAAAACCAGCTGCAGATAGGATTGTAATCAACTCATATAGCGATGTAGCAGATCTTTTTATGGAGAAGATGCGCTATTATCAGGAAGAACATTTTCATGTTGTTCTTGTTAATGCACATGGCGGCGTGATTTCAAGTGAAGAAATAGCAATCGGAGACATAATGTCTATGGTAATACATCCAAGAGAAGTATTTGCCATGGCAATCCGCAAAAGTGCTGCAGGCATTATCCTTGCGCACAACCATCCAAGTGGTGACTGCACTCCGAGCACAGATGATATAAATACAACAAAACGTCTTATTGAAGCAGGCAAAATCGTAGGCATCAGAGTACTGGATCATATAGTAATAGGCGACGGCACATTTACAAGTATGAAAGACAAAAAACTGATATAATCAATATATCAGATGGAACAACGGAGGAAAAAATGGGAAGCTTTTTCGGAACAAACATAGGAGTTGACTTGGGAACAGCCAATACACTCATATCAGTAGACGGCAAGGGAATTGTTCTTAATGAGCCATCAGTTATAGCAAAGGATACAGACAGAAACGTAGTGCTTGCAGTTGGACAGGCTGCAAAGGACATGTTTGGTAAGGCGCCAGCACATATCAAGGTTGTCAAACCTCTTGAAGAGGGAGTTATATCTGATTTTGATATGGCTGCAGATATGCTTGCCACTTTTTTTAAGCAGATAATGGGACAAAAAAGCAAAATCAAAGCTAAAGTTGCTATTGGTGTTCCAAGCGGAGTAACTGAAGTCGAAAAAAGAGCAGTGGAGGAGGTCGTAACAAATCTTGGGCCTAAAGAAGTATACATACTTGAAGAACCAATGGCAGCGGCAATTGGCGCAGGCATGGATGTTGACGGTACTATTGGCTGTATGATAGTTGATATTGGCGGAGGCACTACAGATATTGCAATTATAACGCTGGGTGGTGCTGTTGCAAGTAATTCAATCAGATATGCCGGTGATAAATTCAATGACGCTATAATTCAGTTCATCAGAAAAAAATATTCATTTATGATAGGAAGCAAAACCGCCGAAAAACTCAAAAAAGAAGTAGGCTGCGCTATTGCGGACGTAGATGAATATGGCAAAGAAATTATATATACTACTAAAGCAAGTGGCAGAGATATTATTTCAGGATTGCCAAAAACAATAGAAGTAACCAGCAAAGACCTTGAAGAAGCTTTGTCAGAATCAGTAGATGTGATTGTTGACGGGGTTAAAGCTACTATCGAAAAAGCTCCGCCAGAAATAGCCGCAGATGTTGCCGAAAACGGACTTGTGCTTTCGGGAGGAAGCAGCCTTTTAAAAAACCTTGACAAGGTCATCACAAACAGAACAGGTATGAAGGTTACAATGGCAGAAAACCCTCTGGAGGGTGTTATTCTTGGTGCTGCCAAGGCACTTGAGGATATAGAAAAACTCAAAATATACATTAAAAAATCACGTAGATAATCTAAACAGGGAAACAGGGATATGAATTGGATTCGTGAGCACAAACTAATAATCGGGATTATAACAGCAATCATCATACTTGTTGTGATATGCTGTATATCCTTTGGCAAAGGTGGCGGCTCAGGCATTGCCGGAAAGGGAGCAAATGGTGCTGTTGCTGCAGGTGAGGGAGCCATAACAGGCAGTATGTCAAAAGTAGAAAGCATACTTTCCGGTATCTTTAATTATAAATCAGTAATTGAAGAAAATAATGCACTAAGAGAAGAAGTTGCAGATCTGGAGCAACAGCTTCTGGATGAAAAAATGTCAAAGGATCAGCTTAACCAGTTGACTGAGCTTTCAAAAGCATTAAATTACAGGGCGACAAAAAACAAAGAGCTTGTTTCAGCAGATATTACATCCTTTGATAACTCGAACTGGATAAATACATTCGTGATAAACAGAGGCTCATCAGATGGTATCTCTGAAGATGATGTTGTAGTAAGTGGTACAGGCCTTGTGGGCAGAGTCCTTGAATGTGGCAAATCGTGGTCAAAGGTAGTTTCTGTTGTTGATGAAAACAGCAACACCAGCTTTATGGTTTTGCGTGATACAGAGATTTTAGGTATCCTTTCAGGAGACGGTCGAGGAGGCCTCGAAGGATATGTTCTTGATGCCAGCTCCGGGATTATAGTCGGTGATATGCTTGTTTCATCAGGTATGGGCATGTATCCTTCGGGCATAGAAATAGGTACAGTTACAGCGGTAAATTACAATAGTGATACAAAAATCAAAATGATTAATGTGGAGCCTTCTGTCAATTTTAAAGGCTTGCTGAAGGTTGCGGTGATATTATGAAATACAGGTACGCATGTTTGATATTTTTGGTTGCCTTCATATTGCAGACTACTATCTTTGGTATGCTGCCTCTCTTTGGAGTCTCAGCAAATTTACTACTGTGCAGCTGTGTTGTTATATCTTTTGTTTGTGCAGAAAATAATGCAGGGGTTGTTTTGAGCATTGCATCAGGACTTCTGTATGATATCTGCTTCAGCCAGTACATAGGAGTGAGTCCACTTCTGATGGTACTTGTTGCATCATGCTGTATTTTAGTCAGGACATTTCTTCTGAATGCTGAGAATTTCATGTCCATGCTGGTTGTTTCATTTGGCTCAGTTGTAATATACTACAATATGTTATGGCTTATATACAAGGTTGCAGATAAAGACTATAGCTACCTGTATATGCTTGAAAAGCTTCCGGGATACATAATTCTTAATGTAGTAATAATGATGATAATGTATGCAATAATAATAAGAAAGGTTGTCAGTCACAAATCTGACAGGTATTCGGTATGGGGAGGATATTAAATTCCAGATATAAACAGGCTACAGCTGTTTTTTTGAGTCTTATGGCAATATTGTCCATAAGGCTTTTTGTAATCACAGTAGTCCAGCATGACACGTGGTCTGATAAAGCTGTTAGTCTCAGCACCAAAACGATAACAACAGATGCACCCAGAGGCAATATATACGACAGAAATGGTGAAGTTCTTGCAACCAATAAACAGGTATTCAATGTAAGAATGTACAGCTCAGGTATGGAAAACAAAGAGCTCAATGATGTTTCACTGAAGCTTATTAAGCTTTTTAGGGAAAACGGCGATGATTATGAAGATGATTTCCCAATTAAATTGAAAAACGGCAAATTCTATTACGAATACGACAATGAGATACAAAGCTGGCTCAAAAGCCAGAATATGCCTGTGACATATACTGCAGAGCAGGCATTTAATCAGATAAGAAAAAATCTTGAAATTTCAGACGAACTGGATGTTTATGAGGCGCAGCTTGAAATGCAGGAAACATATGGCGTTTATCCACCTATTTCTGTCGGAGCTGTAATGAAATATACTTACGAAAACGAAAAAAAGACTTTTCTTGAAAGATACCACATAATTGATACCCTCGAAGAAGAAACAGGCAAAGAGGATATAGCGGTATCAGATGTATCAGCTGAAACTGCATTTGAACTTATAAAAGAAAATTTCGAAATAGGAGAAGATGTTTCAGACAAAAAAGCAAGAAGCATAATGGCTATAAGGGATGCCCTGGACGAATTGGGGTATACTAAATATATGCCGGCGATAATTGCTAAAGACGTGTCAGAAGAGACAATCATCGAAATAGAAGAAAATCCTGATGAATATATGAATGTTGAGATAGCATCAGAATATATCAGGTTCTATCCGTCAGGCTCGATGGCAGCTCATATACTCGGATACATGGGCTCTATTTCAGACAGCGAAAAAGAAGAATATGTAGAGAAAAAAGGATATAGTGCAGATGACCTTGTAGGCAAAGACGGCATCGAAAGCAAATATGAGGATACTCTAAGGGGCACCGATGGAAGCAAGGTTGTAAAGGTTGATGTAATGGGTAATCTCGTAGAAATTATAAGTGAGACGGACCCTGTCACAGGAGATGATGTATACCTTACAATAGATAAAGATATACAGGAATCTGTTGAAACAAATCTCGAAAAAGGCATTAAAGCCACAAGCACAGGCGGAGCATTTACGAGCAAGTATGGCAATTATGTGCCTAAAGCATCATCAAAATGCGAATCAGGAGCTGCAGTTGTGCTTGATATAAGCAGTGGCGAGGTACTTGGCATGGCAAGCTATCCGGATTTTGATCCGAATCTGTTTGCTACAGGAATTTCATCTGAGGACTGGAACTCGCTACAGTCAAAGAACACAAGAGATCCTCTTTCGGCGCAGCCACTTTACAACATAGCAACGCGAAGTGCTGTGCAGCCGGGCTCCACATTCAAGCCTGTAACAGCTACAGCAGCTCTTGCCAATGGTCTTAACCCGAATCAGAGCCTCAAGGATGGAGGGCAGGTTGAAGTTGGAGATCAGACATACGACTGCCTTATATATACTGACTATCATTCGACACATGGATATGTAAATCTTGCGCAGGCAATAGGGGTTTCATGCAACTATTACTTCTTTGATATAGGGCAGGGTAAGGATTACTACACAGGAGGCTCTCTTGGATACAGCTGTGGTGTTGATGAAATTCTCAAATTTGCAAAACTTTATGGACTGGGCGAATCAACAGGTATTGAGCTTACTGAAACAACTACTGTTGCTCCTTCTGCAGAGTCAAAGAAGGAAGGAGTGGAGGCGTCTGTAAAAAACATTCTGTGGACACGCTCTAAAATGTATTTCAAAAAATCCGTACTCGAAAACGAAACGCTGCTTACAGAATATATCAACGAAATTGCAGGCTGGACAGAAGAAAACCCTTCATATGAAGCAATACTTGACAGGCTTCCTGACTGTGGCATCAAAGAAAATAAAGTAAGTACAGTTGCTGACCTGATTAAATTCTCGTATTTTAACCAGGCAGGCTGGACAGAAGGCGATGCGCTGAATATATCTATCGGACAGGGTGAAAATGCATATACTCCTTTGCAACTTGCAAATTATGCTGCTACAATTGGAAACAAAGGTATCAGAAACAAAGTTAGTGTTATCAAAAGCGTAGGTGGCCAGGGTGTCAAAAAAAAGGAAAAAGGCACAGACATCGGAGTTGACAAAAGTGATTTTGAATATCTGATTGCAGGTATGAAAAACGTAACAACAATGTCAGGAGGCAGCTTATCAAGTCTGTTTAAGGATTTTCCTGTATCTGTTGCAGCTAAGACAGGTACAGCTGAAAGATCAGGTAAAATCAATACTTCGGATGAGGTTTCATATATAAAATCTCATCTTTCGCAAATGACAGGCAGCATATCATGGAAACAGGTTGAAACAGAAATGGAAAGGATAATGGAACTTTATCCTAACGTATATACATCTCGCGATGTTGCTGTAAGACAGGCACTGTATAATCTCAGTAATGGAAGCATCAATGCGGAGGTTATGGATAGATGGAAAAGCGAATATGAAAACTTCGCATGGACAATAGCCATAGCACCGGCTGATGATCCACAGATTGCGGTATGCGTGCTTCTGGTGCAGGGTAAAACGTCGCTCAATGCAGGTGTGATAGTAAGAGAAATAATTGGTGACTATATGGAAATCTCATCTGAAACAAACTACAACAGCAATTTTGATACAGAAACAAAAATAGATTAAAGGAGAAGCTAATAAGTGGGGAAAATTATTTTAGTTGCATCAGGTAAGGGAGGTACAGGTAAATCAGTATTTGCTGTGAATTTTGGAGCTGTACTTGCCAAAACCGGATATAAAGTTGTTCTGGTGGATATGGATATGGGACAGGGTAATCTGGATCTTTATCTGGGGCTTCATAACAAAGTTGTATATAATGTATATGATGCGGCAATGGGAATGTGCCGCATGAAGCAGGCTCTTATCAGGGACAGCAGATATGAATGTATGTATCTGATGGCAGCACCGCCTCATACAAACGACGGCAAGGTGACAGCCGAAAATCTTACAGCTATGTATGAAGAACTTAGAGAAAAATTTGACTATATAATCATAGATGCACCTTCAGGAGTCGAAAATAATACATTGCTTGCATCGACCGGTGCCAACAAAGCGGTTATAGTTGCAACACCTGATTATGCTTCAATCAGAGGTGCGGACGTACTTGACATGAAGCTGAGAGAATCAGGTATAGACGAAAGACTTTACATTATCAACAAGGTAAAGGCGCAGATGATGGATGCTGAAGGCATACCATCCTTCGGGGAAATAGGGATGCTGGTACGTTCTAAGGTAATAGGAGTTATTCCTTATGATGACAATATTGATTTTTCAGTCAATCTTGGCATACCGGCAGCGAGTGATTCTGGAAATATAATGAAGGATGTATTTGAAAAAATTGCAAGGAGAATTATAAAATAACAATGGAAGAGAAATTTTTACAGGCTGTTGAGGCTCTTCGTAAAGAAGGTGATATGGAATCACTTCTTGGAGTCCTTAAAGTAATAAATTCTATGATGAGTACAGGAGGACAGATAGTCACTCCCATTGATATACCTGACGATATAGGCGAAGGCGAGGTTAAAGCTGAGGATATAGAGTTCAAACATCTGACTATGGATGGTAAAGTTGAATATCTTGCTGCATTTACATCGATGGATGAGCACAAAAAAGGTCCTGAAGGTGCGGCCTTGTTTATGCCTCTCAAAGAAATTGTAGACATGGTTTGTATGTCTGAGAATATAGAGGGCATAGTTATAAATCCATGGAGCAGCTCATTTATACTCAGCAGGGATCTGATTAACCTGCTCAAGGATATGAATAATTCCAAGACAGTCAGGGCAAGTCAGGTGTCCGGAGATTTTTATGTTCATGTAATGGAAAACCGCCCGGTAAATATAATTGCTGCTATTAAAGAGAAAATGCCTGAGTTTGAGAATGTCAGCAGAGTATATATTACAGGACTCAATAACAATGGGAAGGAAAGCTACCTGCTCATGGTAGATTTTGAAAATGAAGAGCCGGACAGCCTGTTTGAGAGGATACTTGCAGTGCTTCCCGGTGGAGAAAACGGTCTTGGTATCGACGTGACGCCATATACAGGTGATATACCTGCAGTAGCAGAGCTGGTATATGAAAAATAGGGAATAAGGTAAGAAATTAATTAGAAAATGAAAAAAGGGTTTGCAGCAGTTTGTGTGCAGACCCTTTTGCTGTGCCTAAACTGAAAATACTACTAAAGTTTTAGGGCGATAAGCTTATTTTATTATTGAAAAAAAGCCGGGAGATGTTATGCTGTTAGCAGTAAAACTGAACAGGGCAAATCTGTCGAAAGGCAGAGACGCAAAGCTAAAGGGCCTAAGCTCATATGAGTACGGCAGCCAGTTGCATGAACCATCATTTAATGGTATATGTATGGCACCTTTATGGTGTTTTTTGTTTTGTTCTTTTTGCAATTATTCGTTATAGAGTAGTATAAGAAAGTATAATGTGAGAGTTATATAAGCGTAGAGGCAGACAATCTACCGGAGTAAGGAGGTTGTCTGTCTTTGTGTGTATTGTATTAAAACTGGTGCAAAGATGGTGCAATGTACAGCTTGCGGTTGACGTGTACTATTGCAAATAGTACAATGGGACACGAAATTAATCATTGGGAGGAATTATGGAATAGCAGATATATGGAGCGGAGTTAATGACAAAAAACTTGTTGTAATCAAAGATTCCTTTGCAAACTGTTTTGTGCCGCTTATGACAGAGCTTTACGATGAAATAGTAATGCTGGATATGAGATATTTTTCCTTTATGAAATTTCAAGCTTTGCAGGAGACAGTAATATAGCTAAACTTGAGATGTGAATGTTTGAAAAAGATGCAGGGTGTATATATTTGTCCTGTATCTTTTTTAGTTTGTCATGCATAGCAAAAAGATTGGTGACAATGAGAAAAATGAACAAATTTATTTCAATTGTGCCGTTTGTGAAAACTTTTTAGAAAAATCAAAATTATTGTTGCTACAAACAAAAAAATGTTATATAATTAGGTGAATATAAAAAAGCAACATATTAAAATGGAGGATTAACAGATGGAACAGATTTTAACTAAAGTAAGAAAACTGAACTGGTTGCTTCAGGAAAGCACTACCGGGGCTTTTTCATTTAACGAACTTTGTGAGATTCTGAGTGACCTTATGGATGCCAATGTATACATTGCAAATAAGAGGGGCAAGGTTATAGC
>CAVAON010000044.1:0-17188 GCA_963590215.1 Anaerovoracaceae bacterium
ACAAAAGCCTTCGCAAATATGAACATCTCGAATTTGACCGCTTTATGTCATGTGCAGAACAGTTTGATGCACTTATTACCAAGGATTTTTACCACATTAGCAAAAACACGATGAAGTGCATGAGCATAATGAAAGAGCTTCGTGATAAAGGAATAGCTATTTACACTATAGAAAACGGATCTTTTTGTTGGAAAAATGCTCCTTTTGATAAAACATTAAAGGTGGCTACTTACTGTTGCCGTTTTGGTACAGCAAATGAAATGAGGGAAATCATTCCAGTCCACAATGATATTTTAACTTTATTTGCAAACAAAAAAACAAACTGGACTGTTGTTGATCAGTATTTTGATGAAAGTAAACGCAAAAAAGATGGAGAACAAGTAGAGCTTATGCGATTTCTTCAGAATAAAAATAAATACGATCTTCTTCTGGTCCATAAACTCAATGATGTTCACTGGAGAACAGCAAACTTCTGCAAAATTAGAGAACAGCACCAGTTAGACATATATTCGTTGCAAGAAGGGTTTTTGAAATACGAAAGGAGTAAATAAATTGAACTATGCTCAAGAATTAAGGGAAAAGCTTAATACAAACAGTTCTAAGACAGTACGTGCAGTCATATATGCCAGAGTATCAACTGATAATGAGGGGCAGAAAGAATCATGTGCAAATCAGGTAGACCTCGCCATGACTTATGTTTCTAACCATCCTAACATTCAGCTTATTGATACATATATTGATGATGGTATTTCTGGCAAGAATGATTTTTCACGACCCGAATATGGAAGAATGGTTCAGTTACTTACTGAGGGAGGCTTTGATCTCATAATAACCAAAGCATTATCGAGATTAAATCGTGATGAATACAACTCTTTGGTTTTAACCAACCTTCTTAGAGAAAAATGTGCAACTGTGCTCACTCTCGAAGATAACCAAGTGCACGACTTTGAAGACATCAATTCAGGGCTTTTACACAGCATCAGCTTTGCAGTGGATGCTCAGTATGTAATGAGACAGAGTTTAAACGGGAAAAAAACTCAGGAACTCCGTTGCAAGAATAAGATTCTTTCTGCTAAGGATTGTTCTTTCGGCTATGACTGGCATAAAGAAGATAAAACTATAACCATCAATAAAGAACAAGCAGACGTTGTTCGTATGATTTTCGAAGAATATGTATTCCGCAACGGAACTCCAGCTTCTATTGGAAGGATGCTCAATCGACAAGGCATCAGTAGGTCTAGCCGTTCCGTTTCCAACATGATCAAAGACGAAAGATATATCGGTAACTTCTATATAAACAAACGCACCTCCAAAATTGGTACGGGACAGACAAAATCAAAGCGTATTGCTTTACCTAAAGAACAATGGGTTCTCGTTGAAAGGCCTGATTTACAAATAGTTGATTATGACCTCTTTGAAATGGCACAGCGTCTTCATAAGACAAGAATCACACTCCATGAGAAACCAGATAGGGCAACTACCCGGGCAAAGTTCCAAGGTACACATCTTTACGCCAGCAAAATTTTTTGCCCTGTCTGTGGTAAACCATACCAATTTGATTACGCAAGTAGAAAGAAAACGCATCCTATCTATCATATTAAAAAACATACGGATTGTTCAAATCCAGTTCGCCGCATTGATGAAGCTGATATGGAGGAAATTACTCGCATAGCTCTTAAACAGATTGTTGAACAGCAAAGCGATGTTTTATCTTCTCTTGAAACAATTCTCATCGAATGTGTAGAAGCTTCTCAGAACAATGGGGATGAAATTGATCGTTTAAAGAAAAGCAAATCAACAATCTGATTGACCAACTTGCAGAAGGTGGACTTACAGATACAGCCAAAGAACGCGTAAAGGCCAAAATCAACACTATTACTGATGAAATTAACAACCTTATCGCTAACATCAAGTATAAAGAATCCAACAAATTAAGTTTTTCTTATGTGACTGATAAGATTGATGAAATCAAATCTGCAATAGCTGAACTTCGTAACTTCACTACTATCGACCGTGATCGCGTCTTAAACTATATCGAGAGAATTGAATTGCCGGCAAACAGTGACATTGATATAACCCTTAAAACAGGGCAAAAAATAACAATTAAACAACAGAATCTAAGTGATTTCTCTGATGGAGACAATGTAGGAAAGATAGGAATCCAACACATGACGGGAGTTTAAGCAGCGGACACGGAAATTCAATTCACGGGATGATTAAGAGACTTGAATCTATGTATCTTCAGGCAGCTGATTTCCCGGTAAGTGCAATAAGAGCCCAGATAGCCGAAGGGATAGATTTGATAGTTCATCTTGGCAGGATGCCCGATAACAGCAGAAAGGTTCTTGAAATTGCAGAGCTTACAGGAATAAAAGATGATGAAATCACTCTGAACGGTCTGTTTGAATATGATATAAAAAAAGGACTCGTGCCGACAGGCAACAGGATACAGAACACATTTAAATTCAAAATGAGAGGAATAGAAAATGGATATTGACTACAGAATATATAATCTTTCAGGTAAGGAAAAATTCAAATTCATTGCAATAGGCTATATATGTTTCTTTGCAGTGGGATATATCTTTTATAAGTCTCTGTTTATCTCTGGTTTTGCAGGATTCATTATATTTTTTCTACTAAAAAAATACCGGCATTATAAGGCTGAAAAGCGCAGAAATTATTTGCTTATGCAATTCAAGGATTTGCTTTACAGCCTTTCAGCGTCGGTATCCACAGGCAAGAGCATGGCAGAGGGACTTAAAGAAGGCCTTGAAAGCCTACGTCTCATATATGATGAACATACACCTCTTGTTACAGAGCTTGAAGGTATAACCAAAGGCATTTTTGATAACAGAGGAAGTGAAGCAGAGCTTTTATCTGATTTTGCAGGAAGAAGCGGTTGTCAGGACATAGAAAGCTTTGTAGATGTATATCTGTCTATACGTGAGACAGGCGGAGATATGGAAAAGGTAATATCTAAAACAGCAGATATACTTACAGATAAAATTTCGATTGAAAAGGAAATCAAAGCCATAATATCGCAAAAACAGTTTGAATCAAAGATAATAACGGCAATGCCCCTTGTAATACTTGTAGGTCTTAATGTCACATCATCAGGATATATAGACCCACTGTATGAAACCTTTACAGGACGCGTAATTATGACGATATCACTTGCAGGTATAATTTTTGCTTATAACATGACAAGCAAAATAACAGACATAAAAGTTTAGGGGAAATTCATGAAAGCATATATAAAAAATATATTGGACAATATCACAGGCAAAAGAGAAGAATTTCTTTCGCGATACAATAGATTGTACGAAAAAGGAAACATCATACAAATTGCGGCAAAACGCAAAAAGACAATAATGCAAAGATATATGATTATAGCAGTGGCAGGGATGATTGCACTTGCAGGAGTAACAGTACAGCATTATGAGGAGGCTGCTAATATAGTCATCAAAGACGGTAAAGCGATAGCTGTTATAAGAAACGATGAAAAAGGCTTTGATTATGAATTCAAGGTTAAAGTAAAAGGCGAGGATGAACCTCAGAATGTAACAGTTCATGTAGATCCTAAAAGCGAGGACGAAGGTGATGAACAGGAAGTGCAAGCTCAGGAAAATGAGAAAGCAATCGAAAAGGAAGCTGTAGACTATGGAGCGCTTGCAGATACAGTTTCTGAAAGCCCCGCAAAAAATGAAATTATACTACCCGAATATACTGATGATGGCAGAAAAGTTAACTGGACTTATTCTAAGGATTATACGTGGCTTGTGGTTATTGTTGCTATAGGCGCGGCATTTGCCGCTATATACAGAAGCAGATTTGAAGAAATTGAAAAGGAAGAGAAGAATGCTCAGGATTCAATTCTTCTTGAACTGCCTGCGTTTATAAATAAAAACATACTCCTTTTGAATGGAGGACTTGTGCTTACAGATGCTTTTGAGAGAATAGTAACCGAACATCAGAAAAACGGGGAGAGCGGGAACTATTTTTATGAAAGGCTTAATGAAATATACGTAAATGCAAAAGAAACTAATATTCCCGTTGAAGTTCAGCTTTCAGATTTTGCAAGAAATTCAGGCATCCGAGAATTCATCAGAGTTGCAGCAGTTATAGAGGATAATATTTGCAAGGGCACATCTTTAACAGAAAGTCTTGAAAGCGAAAGCGCATATCTGTGGTTTTCAAGAAAAAAGAAAGCCGAAGAGCTTGGCAGGCTTGCAGAAACAAAGATGACATTTCCTTTGGTAATACTTCTTGTCATACTTATTATAATTACAATAGCACCGGCAATGCTGGAAATGTAGGAGGCAGAAATGAAAATATTCAAAAACAATAAAAAAGGCATGGAAATTGTGCAGGTTGCAATACTCATAGCCATAGCGATAGCACTTGGTATTGTTTTTAAGGATCAGATTGTTGATTTTGTAAACGAAACTTTTGAAAAGCTCAACGACAGCGGTTTCAATGATGATGTTTAAAAACAGGAGAGGCAGCACTTTTGTGGAAGCAGCGGTGATAATACCGCTTGTGATACTTGCTGTAATGTCACTCTTCTATATATTGATAAATCTGTATGAGAATGTAGAAGTTAAAAGCAGGCTGCATCTTGGAATATGTGCCGAAGCAGGTTATTGCAGTGAAACTTTTACCATATCACCTGCTGATAATGAAGAACTAAACTTTAGTTCGAGCAAAAAAAAGGTAATAGGAAGTGCAACAAAATCACGTCATAGTGGTGGGCTTCTTAAAAGGCATCCTGCAATCAGTGAGACAGGATATAACCATATAATAATCGAAGAAGACATAATAAGAAAGGCGGACTATGTATTACCGAACTGATAAAAAAGGGTTTACTGCAGTATTTCTCTCAATAATTGCAGGAGCAGTGCTTAGCTGTGTGATTGTGTTTATCCAGCTTGCAGCTTCTGCAGCATCTGTAAGCTATTGTGGGAATCTGTACAACCTTGCAGGAAGATCTGTCCTGTCTGAATTTGATCTGGAGCTGAAATCAAGATATGGTATTATAGCATTCAGCAAAAGTAACAGTGATATAGTAAAAGAACTCAAAAGATATATAACTTATACGATAACAGATGACAGATACATAAGGCTTGGAGACGTTTCAGTGAACTTAAAAGATTATTGCCTTATGGACTGTGAAATTTTCGAACAGCAGATAATAGAAAGCGTCAATTACAAAAATCTGATTGGAACAGAAAAAACAAATAGAACTGTTGAAACAGGAACAAGAGCTCTGAGAAACAGCAAAACAATCAATTCTCTGCCCTCAAAAGGTATGGACGATACACCGTCAATATATTCACTTGTTTCTAATATAAAAAATCTTAGCAGCATTTCGCAGCTTTGGAAAGAGGGTAGCCGGGAATATCTGACTACTGCGTATGTTTTCAGTGTTTTTTCAAGCGGGATGTCATCATCAGATGGTGAAAGAAGTTTTTTTAGAAATGAAATCGAATACATCATTGAAGGCAAAAAAAGTGATGAAGCCAATAGAAGCGCAGTTAAAGCTGATTTACTCAAGCTTAGAACACTTTTGAATACAGCATATATTTATTCTCAGCCCAAAATGGTGAAGGAAGCTCTTTTACTTGCCGAAACGATGACTCCGGGGCCTGAAGCTGTTGTGACACAAGCTGCTTTAATTGCAGCATGGGCTGCTTTCGAAGCAGAGCTTGATACCAAAGTTCTTGATGAAGGAGGTAAAGTACCTGTATTCAAAGACCCTGAGAGCTGGAAAACAGACATAAAAGGCAAAATAGTATCAAAATACGACTCTTATGCTGACAGAGGATATGATTACGAAGGATATCTCAAGATGCTGCTTACCTCAGTAAAAAAAGAAGTCAGGCTTACCAGGATGATGGATCTGATACAGATTAATCTGCAGGGAACCTACAGCAAAGATTTCTATATAAAAGACTGTTACCGGGGGTTCAAGTTTGAAGCACAAGTAAACGGTAGAAAGATAAGTTATGATGAAAAATACTAAAAAAGGTTCAATTACAGTTGAAGCCGCTATAATATTACCACTCTTTATAGTAGCATTTCTGACTATAAGTTATACTGTGAAGCTTATAGAGACTGAAGAAGATGTAATAAATGGCATTGTTGATGAAGCAAGATATATAGCAGCATATGCTTATATCGAGAAGACAGGGATCGGTGTTAAAAAAAGAGTGGAATCAAGAATAAAGGAGGATGCCTCAGCAGAAGGCTTTGCCGTGAAAAAACTGAGATACCTTTACAGCAATTTTAATAATAACGGCCTTATATCTATCGACGCAGCATATACAGTCAAAAATAGAATGCCTGTCCGAATGCGTGGTGATTTTCACAGAGCAACGGGAGTTTTGTTTAGAGGGTTTATAGGCAAAAACAACAAAGAGCAGATATTCAGTTTTGATCTGATGCAGACTGCTGATGACGGAACAACAGTATGGGTTTTCCCTGTGGCAGGGGAGAAATATCACAATGAAAACTGCTCATACATAAAAGTATATCCTGTTCAGATTATACTTACAGACGAAATCAGAAAACAGTATACGCCATGTAAATTATGCAAGCCTGACGAACACAGTAATGGGCACATTGTGTATTGCTTCAAAAAAACAGGTAAAGCTTATCACAGTGGAGACTGTAGCACTGTTGATAAATATGTTATTGAAATGACAAAATACGAAGCAATTGCAGAGGGTTACAGTAGATGTTCAAAATGCGGAGGAGAATGAAAAAATGGAAAACACTACATACAGTTTTGAAAAAGAATATTTTAATAATGAATTAAAGGAGTTTGAAATGAGCATACTTTCTGATCAGATTTGTAATTCATTCATACCTACTTCATTTATACGGGAAACCGATAGGCTTACTGCCATATATAGCTATGACGGTTTTTTGAAAATAAGCCAGTGCAGGTTCAGAGAAATAATACAGATTCTCAATCTTGTCGAAAGGGTTATAAAGAAACTTGTAGAAGGAGGCAGCTACTATCTTGATTACAGCAAAGTAGAGCTCACCTGTGATTCTGTATTTTACTGTAGCGAAAACCAGGAAATAAAGCTTGCATATATACCTGTGAAGGAAAGCGGATGCTTTGGTAAAACTCTTGCAGAATTTGTAATGGGGCTTAAAAGCTGCTATTTTGGAAACAGCGAAGAATATATAGACAATCTTGCAACTTTTCTGAGTGAAAATAATTACAGCACCGATGATATAATCAATAAGATAATTGAGCTCAAACGTGAGGTAAATATGTATGGAGTAAAATGAAATTCAGGAGTTAAATTTTGTAAACAAAACCACAGTGAAGAGATATTCATCACCGTGGTTTTTGGGTTTTGCTTATCACTACTATTCAGAGAATTTAAGTCCGCTCACCTTATGTCCAAGTATAGCTTCAAGCCTGTCCTGCTGTTCTTTACGCGCTACATCATATCCATATTGATAAAAGTCAAGCACATCTGCGTCTTTTACAATCTCTTCAAGCGGACCTCCCACCTCAGCTTTTTTGCTGTGGTTTTTGACAGCTATTGCAATTTGTCTGATTTCGTCATCATTGAACAGTCCTGTATCTTTAAGGAACACCTGCACCGGCTCATATCCCGCTTCGGCATGTCCCGGCTGTTTGCCTGTTATTATTCTGCCGTAGTCATGACATGCGCAGGCAGCTGCGGCAAGTATAGGGTCAACGCCGCGTTTCTCGGCCATCATATATCCTATCTTGGCACAGCTTGTAATATGGACTCTCTCCCAATCGATAAAATGATCTCTTTCGGGAACGAGTTTTTCATATTTGTCAATTTCCTTCAAAAGTGCACTCTGCAGTCTGAGTATTTTTTTCATCAAAATCATCTCCCGTCTAAAGTATACTTTTATTATATACCAACACCGGTTATTATCAATGTCTTATACGTATTTTCCTTGTTACAGTGCATTTCTTCAGTTATCTCCCACCTGTTGACTCCTGCTGCCTGAAGTCTGTGCTCTATTTCCTTGCGTCCAAGATGAACTGCATAAAACATACACTCTTCTTCGCTACTATAGACATGCCTGCCTTCACTGCTCATAAGCAATACTTCATCACCCTTTTTGATTATTGTCATTTCTATTTTTTCGGTAATTTTACATACTGCAGCGCCTACTGCATTGGCAACAGACGCAAATGTCGGTATTATAACTTCTGTGCCGGTAAGCCTTGCCACAGTATCCTTCCATGCGGGCGCAGGCGCTCCTATCAGAAGAATCGGTTTTTTTATTTTCATACCTATATCAAGCAGTTTACCATTATTACCTATTGCACTACCTACAAAAAATCTGCCTTCACTGCAGGCATCAAGATTCAGCTCTACACCTTCAAAATCAAGGCAACTCTGAAAACATATGCTTGCCATCTTTTCATGCATGATTTTTTCCGTCCGGCTGATAAATTCATCTGCAGATATTTCGAGCCTGTCAGCAATAATTCCTGCCATTTTGATTGCAGCTTTTGAATTCCACTCTCTGTATGTACCCTTTACATGAAGCAGATCTGTCGGCGTAAATCCGATTCTGTGTATATATCCTGCAGATACAATGCCTTCAAGGTTTAACACCTCTCCATCAACGCCAGCACGCTTTGCCAGATAATCAATACTATGAGGGCCGTCCTTTAATGCATCTATCACCAATGATTCTATTTCAGACAGATTATCTGCAGATGACTTGTCTAATCTTTCATTTAGGATATATGATTCAGCTTCGTGTGGGAAATATGCCTTGTATTCACCGTTTCTATTAAAATGTTTAAGCTCATTTTCAAGATACGGATATCTGTCACACATATATGATACAGGATATACTTTTTCAGGTCCTACCAGAATTTCACCTGTCTTTGAAACTCTAATATGGCTGTCGCCTCCAAAAGGAAATGTTGAAATCTGAGCCGCTGCAACTCTCGTAAAGAGACCTCCCACTTTTGCTCCTTCTTTTTTGATATTTACGTTTCCTTTTTCAATAAGAGCCACATCTGTAGTGGTGCCACCTATATCAACTACTATTGCATCGTCTGCTCTGCTCAGGAAACTCCCGCCTTTGATGCTTGCAGCAGGGCCTGATAAAATTGATTCGATAGGCCTGTTTCTTGCAAATTCCTCATTCATCAACGTGCCGTCTCCTTTAACTATGAACAGAGGAGCATCTATTTCAAATTCATTCATTACTTCTTTGACTGCGTCAAGTAATCTGTTTATTACAGGTATAAGGCTGGCATTTAATATTGCCGTAACCGTTCTATGCTCAAATCCCAGCGCAGATGTCAACTCATATCCACATACAACAGGCAGATTGGTTTTTTCGGCAAGCCAGCTTTTTACCTGTTTTTCGTGTTTTGGGTTTCTGGTGGAGCCATAACCTGAAACAGCTATGGCTTTAACATGGGCATTTATCATTATCTCTGCAGCTTCCATTACTTTTGATTTTAACACAGGTGTTTTTTCATTTCCCATTATATCAAGTCTGCCATTAATTTTAACTGCTGTCTGACAAAGATTATTTTCGGGTTCTAATTCTCCCATGTATATAAGGCCGGTAATATCTCCCTTGCCTTCTACTATTTTATTAGTTGCAAGTGTAGTCGAAAGTACAACTGAATTTATTCCTGATATATCACTGTGTTTCATTATGGAGGCTCTGATTCCCATTTGAAGGTTATCTTTTGTAGTCAGTGCCTTTTCTCCGCTTACTATTTCCCCGGTGACGCTATCCATTATGACGCTGTCTGTGTATGTGCCGCCTGTATCTATACCTAATACTAATGCCATTTTTTCTACCGCCTTTACTTGTTTATTACAAACAGAAAGCACCCTGCCCTGAATACAGCCAGAGTGCTTCCCGCAGGTTTTGCGTTATTCCCATGATGCAAGAATCTGATGATATAAGTCATCTATAGTATTTTCGTCCAACTGCACTGGGAAGTTTTTTAATCTCGTCGGATTAACTGAGATTTTCAAAATATCAAAGTCTTCTTTTTTAGGAACCGGTGGCTTCAGCTCCAGCTTTTTAAGTATCCTGTCAAAGAGCGCTATTGCTTCTTCAGGAGTGCTACAGCCCATTGCTGCTGCAATTTTATCAAATATATCCTTCAGATAAGCTTCGCCTCTACTGTCAATGCATTTATCCGTATTCACTGTCATATACGGCCACAGCTTTGAAACGCATAGAGCTGCCGCATGACCATGAGCAATGCCATAAAGGCTTGTAAGCTTGTAACACATTGCATGTCCTGCTGTCGTCTGAGTTATATTGATAGCCTTGCCTCCAAGATTCGCTGCATGAAGCATATTTACATTTGCCTCATCATCATTTGCAATATACCCGTCAAAGTTATCTATAATCAGTTTAATTCCTTCACTCGAATAATTGTAGCTCTCATCGTTTGAGTTTACTGACCAGTATGATTCTATGCAATGGCACAAAGCATCAAGCATAGTTGCTTTTTTTTGATATTCAGGAAGGGTTTTCAAAACAGATGGATCTACTATTACAGTTTCAGGAATACAACTGTAGTCTGTAACAGACTGCTTGACTCCTTTGTAATAGATAGCTGCATATCTTGTTGCTTCGCTTCCAGTTCCAGCTGTTGTAGGAATAGCCATCAGCTTTATATCGTTAGGAACGATTTCCTGTTCCAGATAGTTTATGGAAGGATCCATATTTGCATACAGCTTGATAGCCTTTGCAGTATCCATAACACTGCCGCCGCCTACTGCTATTATCATATCACATTCGTTTGAATTAAACAGCCTAACACCTTCTGCAACCCCCTCATAAAGAGGGTTTGGCTGTATATTATCAAACTTTACAAGCTTTATGCCTAGTCTATTTTCGATATCTGCAAAGTATTCCCTGATTTTAAGAAACTGCATTGAACCATCGCAGGCAAGGAACAGTGTTTTGATACCATTGTCCTGCAAATATTTATCAAGCTCTCTATAGCTTCCGTCTTCTTTTATTATTCTCTGCTTCATGCCAAGCCTCTCTGCCTAAATATCGGCTCCGGATAAAAACATTTTAATCTACAAAAGCACTCCTGTACTACAGGAATGCAGAAGTGCTTTTATATTGTATTTTTTTAGATTGTTTCGATTATTCCCTGACCAGGTCTTTCGCCTCTTCTTAATCTTGGTTCAATCTGACCAAATATAATCTCAGGTACATATGATACATCAGGTACTAAGAAGTCAGGCTTTGCAGCTGCAAGCTTGTCATAATCATTGGAGCCTGATGCATATAAGCCGATTGTCCATGCTCCTGCATTGTTACCGCAGATCATTCCTGGTGCTGTATCATCGATTTTAACTACTGCTTCACATGGAATAGGTTTCTTTGTGATCTTGTATGCACTCAGCATGCAGTCATATACCATGAATGGGCTTGGTCTTCCAGGTACTTTTTCTGAATTTGTAACTACGTCGAATTTAAGACCATATTTGTCTTCTAATACCTTGTTCAGTGCAAGTGAGTCTTCTTCATAGTAACCTGTATCGCAGCCTACAAGTATTCCGGCAGCTCTCAGTTTTTCTATGCATTCAACTGCTCCGTCAATTGGTTTTGCAAGATCTTCATCAACGATATATTTTGACATCAGAGGTCTGAATGTAGCAAGTACTGCTTCAAAATCATCTTCATTCCAAGGTCTTCCGTATTTTTCTTCCCACTGTGAGGATACTTCCGGAAGGTTAAGAAGCATTCTTAAATGTGTAGGCTTGAAATTACCCATAGGTTTTCTGATTTCTGACCAGTCACATTCGATTCCGAATTCTTTAAGTGCTTCATAAAATGGGATAACCGGTGCTTTGCAGCCTCTTAAGTCGTCCTTTGGCCATCTGTGTCTTAAATCTCCAGGGCCATCGCAGAATGTTCCTGCTGTGTCAAGTACAGCTAATTCGATTTTTCCTGTATATCTTCTGTTGTACATAGTATTTCTCCTTTTTATTCTTCTATTTTTTTTTAGTATTGTACAGGGACTTTGATTCCAAGTTCCTTGAGACCTTCTTCGAGGCATTCAAAGAAATCATCTACATCTTTAGGTACAATTGTTCCCAGAGCACATAATCTGAATGTAGGCAGATCGGAAACTTTACCAGGATAAATAGTGAAGCCTCTTTCGTATACATAGTCATGTACTTTTTCAAAGCTGAAATTAGGATCGTTTGGATACAGTACAGATACTACGAGCTTCGACTGCAGTTCTTTTGGAATTATAGTCTTGAATCCGAGTCTGTCAAGACCTCTGTAGATAGCTTCCCATAATGACTGATGTCTTTCCCATTTAGCCTGTTCGCCTACTTCCCAGTACTCTTTGATAGCCTGTCTTGTAGCATAGATAGTCTGTACAGGCGGTGTAAAGTGCATTTCGCCTTTGTTTTTAATGAAGTCATACTGCATAAACAGGTTAGTGTAGTATGATCTTGTAGGGAAATTCTTTGATTCTTCGATTTTAGCTGTATTACCTATTACATATGACAGACCAGTCATTGACATAAGACCTTTCTGAGCTGATGCCATAATGAAGTCAAGGTTGTCCTTATCCATGTCGATAGGAATCATTGCATATGTTGAAGTTGTATCAACTACCATTGTTTTGCCATATTTGTGTGCAACAGCACCGATTTCTCTGATAGGGTTAAGTACGCCTGTGCCTGTTTCGTGGTGGCAGCAATATACTACAGCGATATCAGGGTCAGCTTTGATAGCTTCTTCTGCTTTTGCTACATCGATAGGTTCTGTAATAGGCAGTTTGAGGTCTATATAATCCATGTGGTAATACTGTGCAACCTCTGCAGCTCTTCCTGAATATGCACCGTTGTCCAGTACGAGGATTTTTTTGCCTTCTGGGACAAGTGAGTTTACGCATGCATCGATGTTTATTGTGCCTGAACCAGTGAACAGAACTGCTGTATACTTATCCAGATCACCATGAACAATCTTTACCAGATCCTCACCCATTTCTTTCATAATCTGTCCGAATTCTTTTTCTCTTGGGCAGATATCAGGAACTACCTGTGCATACTTAACAGTATCTGTTGTAGTTGCCGGACCAGGGTTTAATAATACATTTCTCTTTACTTTAGGATATTCCATTGTAAACCTCCTTATAATATACATTCTATTGTTGAAAATAACAATCAAAATCAAAATTAATTAACAAAATTTATTCTTCAACCTTTTTCTTGTTAACTCCCCAGCTTGCAATGATTGCAATAATTATAATTGCGAAGCATGTGCCGCCGATAGCTGTAAATACCAGAGTCCAGTTGCTGCTGCTTGTCAGAACGCTTCCGAAGTAAATTGCCTGAACTGATGCTCCAAGATATGCAAAGCAGTCCAGAACTCCTGCTGCAGTTCCTGCAAATGCTCTTCCGCCTACGTCTGTAGCATATGCCCATACAAGACCGTTTATAGCATAAATGAAGAATCCAGCTACGAACAGCAGTACTCCTGCCATGATGCCCGGTTCTATTCCCTTGAAGAAGAATACTGTTGCGCCTGCAACGCCGGCACATATAACAACCATAGGAAGTCTGTTTTCTCTGAACAGTTTGTCTGAAATCCATGGAATTACGAATGTTCCAAATGCCATGCCAAGAGGCAGAAGTACAGTTCCAAGCGCTCCGTCTTTAACGTCAACACCGAATTCCTGAACATAATATGTCGGTATCCATGTGAGGAGTCCGTATCTTGCAATGCTAGAGCCAGCTATTATAAGCAGCCAGCAGTCAAATCTCCATTTTTTGAGAAGATATATATACGGATAAAGTTTGCCTTTCTCAGCAATGAGCTTTTTGAGCTCTTCATCCTGCTCATTTACTTTTGCATCTTTGTCAACATAGTCCTTGAGACCGATCTTTTTAGGGCTGTCTTTAGCTACAAATATGTATATTATTCCGGCTGCTACCATGAATATTGCTGGAATAATGAATCCTGCTTTCCATCCCATATCAGGTAATACGATAAATGAGAGGGATACAGTAAGTGCTGCGCATACCTGTCCAAAGCCTGAGAAAGCGTTTGCAAATCCCGTTGCAAATCCTCTCTGATCACTTGGCCACCAGTTTGAAAGCAATGCTATTCCCGGCGACCAGAGCATTGACTGGAAGTAACCGTTGAATCCCCATAAGATAGCTATGATTACGATACTTGATGAAAATCCGATAAATATGTTTGCAGCAGCTGCCATAAACATACCGGCAATTATAAATTTGTTTACTCCAAAGATTTCTCCCAATCTGCCGTTAAACAGATGCCCTATTCCGTAAGTCCAGAAAAGAACTGATGACAGGATACCTAAGTCTAATTCAGTCCAGCCTTCTTCTTCCATCATTGCAGGCATTGTATACTGAAGATTCAGTCTGCCGCAATAAAGAATACAATATAACACAGAGAATGCCAGCAATACTATCCATGCATTTTTTTTGAAGACTTTGTACTGTTCTGGAGTATAACCAAGCAGATTATTTGCTTTTGTTTTATCACTCATTAATTTATCCTCCGTTTGTGTACATAATACTTTTTGTTTGCTATAATATATGCGGTTCTATATGAACCTGTTCCATTTAGAGTGTTCTCCTGCTACTTTTGCATGTACAGAAGAACACTCTTCCATTAAATGCAATTTAGATTGTTTCGATTATTCCCTGACCAGGTCTTTCGCCTCTTCTTAATCTTGGTTCAATCTGACCAAATATAATCTCAGGTACATATGATACATCAGGTACTAAGAAGTCAGGCTTTGCAGCTGCAAGCTTGTCATAATCATTGGAGCCTGATGCATATAAGCCGATTGTCCATGCTCCTGCATTGTTACCGCAGATCATTCCTGGTGCTGTATCATCGATTTTAACTACTGCTTCACATGGAATAGGTTTCTTTGTGATCTTGTATGCACTCAGCATGCAGTCATATACCATGAATGGGCTTGGTCTTCCAGGTACTTTTTCTGAATTTGTAACTACGTCGAATTTAAGACCATATTTGTCTTCTAATACCTTGTTCAGTGCAAGTGAGTCTTCTTCATAGTAACCTGTATCGCAGCCTACAAGTATTCCGGCAGCTCTCAGTTTTTCTATGCATTCAACTGCTCCGTCAATTGGTTTTGCAAGATCTTCATCAACGATATATTTTGACATCAGAGGTCTGAATGTAGCAAGTACTGCTTCAAAATCATCTTCATTCCAAGGTCTTCCGTATTTTTCTTCCCACTGTGAGGATACTTCCGGAAGGTTAAGAAGCATTCTTAAATGTGTAGGCTTGAAATTACCCATAGGTTTTCTGATTTCTGACCAGTCACATTCGATTCCGAATTCTTTAAGTGCTTCATAAAATGGGATAACCGGTGCTTTGCAGCCTCTTAAGTCGTCCTTTGGCCATCTGTGTCTTAAATCTCCAGGGCCATCGCAGAATGTTCCTGCTGTGTCAAGTACAGCTAATTCGATTTTTCCTGTATATCTTCTGTTATACATATCATTTCCTCCTTATAAGACATTTCTATTAATTTGAGATAGTTTCCTGACAATTCTGATTATACACAGTTTTTGCTGTTTTGCAACATATTTTTTCTTTTTTAATTTAATTTTTGCTGTTTTTATTTTCTTTTTGCTGTTTTTTTGCTGTTTTAATTATACTTTTGTTTATAAGGCCTACTACCTTGTTCATTGTGTTTTATTTCACAAGCAAAACACAATGAACATGCAGCCATATAAAAACAGCCGGCTCACAATTAAACCGACTGTTTCAAATCTACCCTGCTCAGATTATTTATTCTGGCATTATAACTTCAACACCTGCTGATTCAAATTTTTCTTTTTCTTCACAGTCAAGCTGACTGTCACAAAGTAAAACATCAATTTCTTCAATATCGCAAATTCTCATACATGCGGTCTTCCCCACTTTACTTGAATCTGCTGCAACTACAACGCGTTCTGAGATTGACATCATTTTTCTGAATGTATCTATCTGACTAAGTCTGAAATCACTTATGCCTCTTTGAAATGAAATGCTGTTTACTGCCAGCAGGCATACATCAGCATTATATTGTCCTATCTCATCTTCACACTGCTTACCATAAATTGCGTGCTCCTGGAAATCATAAAGCCCGCCGGGTATAATTATGTTAAATCGCTCTTTGTGAGAAAAAATCCTAACTATATCAAGGTCATTGGTTATAACTGTAAGCCTTTTGTAATTTGCTGCAATATATTTTGCAACTTCAACAGTAGTACTGCCACTTCCTATTACAATGGTCTGCCCTTCAACAATTACCTTAGATACAAGCTCCGAAAGCTCCATCTTTTTTTCGATATTAACGGTCATTCTCATGCCATATATATTTCGTGTATTGTTTGCATCTTTCCATATAGCACCTCCTCTTACTCTTTCAAGAATGCCATATCCCTCAAGAGTTTCAAGGTCACGTCTTACTGTATCAACAGATACTTTATTCATTCTGGCAATTTCATTTACCTTTGCCATTTTGTTTGTTTTCAAATGCTCTATTATATTAGAGAATCTTTCTTCCTGAATCAACGCCTCTACTCCCTTTCAATACCTTCATGATACCTGACTATATTTATACCTTGTTTGCTGTATTTCACTGCTACATCCTCATCAATGCCTGAGTCTGTAAGGATGTAGTCTATATTATCAAGCCCGCATACATTGATGCATGATATTCTTTCAAACTTGGTGTGATCTGCAATTACAGCAGATTTTCTGGCGCTTTTAATCATTGCATTTATAATGCCGCTCTCTTCGATACGAAAATCTGTAATACCTTTGTCAAGAGATATGCCATTTACTGCAATTATGGACAAATCCACATTATATACAGCCATATCAGTTTCACTCTGTTTGCCTATTATGGTATTTTCTTTTTCGTAGTAAATGCCTCCTGTCACGATAATCTGAAAGTCCTCTTTTTCCTGCAGGATGTCAACCACATTAAGGTTGTTTGTAATTACAGTCAGATTATTATAATTTTCTGCCAGAAATCTAGCTGCCTCAACTGTTGTCGTTCCTCCGTTAAGGGATATAGCATATCCGTTTTCAACAAGTCCCCCAAGACATTTTACAAGCTCCTGTTTTTCCTCTCTGTTTATAATGTCTCTGGTCTCAGAGAAAG
>CAVAON010000045.1:0-16653 GCA_963590215.1 Anaerovoracaceae bacterium
GAACACAATTAACCGCTAATGTCGATACTTTTAGCTACTTAACAGTTCCTCCTTATCTCCCCGATTAAGTATAATGATCCTGCATAGATAACGGCATCGTAGTCTTCTTTTATATTCTCTGCCGCAGCCACCGCCTCCTTTGGTGAGGCTACTACTGTGCATTCACATAAACGCTCCTGTATTTTAGCCTGCAGGCTACCCGCATCAAGCTTCCTGTCGCTTACAGGCTCGCAGGCAATAAAATGCGATGATATACGTGTGAAATTATCGAGAATCCCGTCTACATCCTTGTCTGCAAGTATGCCACATATCATAAGCACTCTGTCTCTTGCAAAGTATTTTGTCATCACCTCTGCCAAAGCCATAGCTCCTGCTTCGTTGTGTGCTCCGTCAAGTATTGTATACGGCTCCTTCGATAATATTTCAAACCGCCCTATCTGTACGGCCTGTTTGAGACCTCTATAAAGGTCGCTGCGGTTTATCCTGATTATTCTCTGTTTTCTCAGAAGCTCTATGGCTGCAAGAGCTGCTGTCAGGTTGCTTATCTGATGCTGCCCTGTCATGGAGATTTCAACTCCGCTGTAATCTGTGCCCATTATCTCCAGATCCACAAGAGAACCTCCAAGAAACTCCTCTGTATGCTTTGGCTTTATCTTGGATGCGTCTGTAAACAGGCATCCCTGCCTGTAAGCCTTCTCTGCTATGACCTTTGCCGCAGCAGGATCAGACACATTGGATACAACAGGTATGCCCGGTTTGATTATGCCCGCTTTTTCGGCTGCTATCTGCTCTACAGTATCGCCCAGCCTGTCGGTATGGTCAAGTGATATCGATGTTATAATGCTGATTAGAGGCCTCGTAATAATATTGGTTGAATCGCCTCTGCCGCCAAGTCCCACTTCAAGTACCGCAAAGTCTGCCTTTGCTTCTTTGAAATATACAAATGCGACTGCTGTTATGACTTCAAACTCTGTAGGAGAATCATAACCCATTTTTATCATTTTTTCAACGGCTCCAAGAACAATTCCCGTATATTTTTCAAGCTCTGCATCAGATATAGACCTGCCGCCAAGCTGGATTCTTTCGTTGAATACCTCTATAAACGGAGATGTGTAAAGTCCCGCTTTGTATCCGTTTGCAAGAAGCGCCTCGTATATATATCTGCAGCATGAGCCCTTACCGTTGGTACCAGCAACATGAATACACCGAAGAGCTTCCTGGGGATTCCCAAGAAGCTCCATAAGCACGCTCATTCTTTCAAGACCGAGTATACTGCCGAATTTATTAAATTCTTTTATCTTGTCTATTGCGCTCATTATAATTTCTTTTCTACCATGGCAAGTCTTTCGATTACTTTTGCAAGCATATCTTCATACATAGTCTTTTTTTCTTTTTCGGCTGCGATTACCTTTTCAGGCGCTTTATTTACAAAGCCCTGATTTGACAGCTTGCCTGTAACTCTTGCCACTTCACCCTCGAGTTTTTTCTTTTCTTTTGTGAGTCTTTCAAACTCTGCCTTGTAATCAAGCAGATCATCTGACGGAATATATATTTCAGCTGCCGCAATCACTGCCGACATTACATCTTCTGGAACATTCGCCTTGTCTGTGATAAATTCTATCTCAGTGATGTTTGCCATTCCTTTGATATATCTTTCTGCTGATTTAACAAACTCCATATCAGCTGCATCAGCATATATTACTGCTCTGAGTTTTTTTGATGGTGCCGCATCTGCTTCAGCTCTAATGTTTCTGATGGCTCTGATTGCCTCCATTGCAAGCTCAAGCTTTGCTGTTTCGGCTTCAAAAGTGAGAGCTTCGTCATAAACCGGCCAGTCTGATTTGATCAGGAAGTTATCAGGGTTGTCCTCTTTTAGCTCTCCCTTTGGCAGATAGCTCCAGATTTCCTCCGTTATAAACGGCATGAACGGATGAAGCAATGAAAGCATATCCTTTAATGCTCTTACAAGCACAAGCCTTGCAACCTTTTTATCCTCTTCATCATCACCATACAATCTGCCCTTGACAATTTCGATATACCAGTCACAATATTCATTCCAGATAACATCGTAAACTCTCTGTCCAGCAAGAGCAAGGTCAAATCTGTCCATTGCAGCTGTAACATATTTAACAGCCTCATTTACTCTTGAAAGAATCCATTTATCTTCATCCTTCAGAGCCATAGACGAAATATCTCCATCTGCCATAGCTTTGAAGCTTCCGTCCTCGTTTTGCAGATTCATAATAACGAATCTTGAAGCATTCCATAGCTTGTTTGCAAAGTTTCTTGCAGACTCAAGCTTATCTGTCTTGAATCTCATGTCATTACCCGGAGTAATACCCGTTGTAAGCATGAATCTCAGTGCATCTGCACCGTACTGGTCAATTATTTCAAGCGGGTCTATACCGTTACCCAGTGATTTACTCATCTTGCGGCCTTCAGCATCTCTTACAAGACCGTGAACATATACGTATTTGAACGGCACTTCTCCCATGGTTTCCAGTGCCGAGAATACCATTCTTACTACCCAGAAGAAAATTATATCATATCCTGTTACAAGTACATCTGTAGGATAGAAGTAGTCAAGATCCTCTGTCTTTTCCGGCCAGCCAAGTGTCGAGAACGGCCATAATGCAGATGAGAACCATGTGTCAAGCACATCCTCATCCTGTTTAATATTGGTGCTGCCGCATTTAGTGCATTTTTGAGGCTCGTCAAGGCATACCATAAGTTCGCCGCAGTCCTGACAGTAGTATGCCGGAATTCTGTGACCCCACCAAAGCTGCCTTGAGATACACCAGTCTCTGATTTCTTCAAGCCAGTGAAGGTATATTTTTTCAAATCTCTCAGGCACGTGCTTGAGGTCGCCTTTTTTTGCTGCTTCGATAGCAGGCTTTGCAAGCTCCTCCATTGCAACAAACCACTGGTCTGACAGCATTGATTCAACTGTGGTATGGCATCTGTAGCATTCTCCCATAGGTATTACTTTTTCTTCTGTTTTTACAAGGAAGCCCGCCTTGTCAAGATCTTCAACCCATGCTTTACGACACTCATATCTGTCCATACCCTCATATTTGCCTGCAAGCTCATTCATTGTAGCATCAAGATTGATGCAGCAAGGCATATCAAGGTTATGTCTCTGTCCCACTTCAAAGTCATTAGGGTCATGTGCCGGAGTTATTTTTACTGCTCCTGTTCCTTTTTCGGGATCTGGATAAGGGTCAGCTATGATTGGAATTTCCGTTCCCACAAGAGGGAGTATTACCTTCTTGCCTACCATATCCCTGTATCTTTCGTCGTCAGGGTGTACTGCTATAGCAACATCGCCAAACATCGTTTCAGGTCTTGATGTTGCGACTACCATAGGCTCTCCGCCCTCTTCTGCTGCATCATATCTAAAGTACCAGTATTTGCCGTTTTTGTCTTCGTGCTCTACCTCGGCATCTGATAATGACGTACCGCACTGAGGGCACCAGTTGATAAGGCGATTGCCTCTGTATATAAGGCCTTTTTCGTAAAGCTGTACAAACAGAGTTCTTACTGCGCGATTGCAGCCCTCATCCATTGTAAAGCGTTCTCTTTCCCAGTCGCAGGAATCGCCCAGCTTGCGGCACTGTTTAGTGATACGTCCGCCGTATTCTTCTTTCCATGCCCAAGCTCTTTTGAGGAATTCCTCTCTGCCCAGATCCTCTTTTTCGAGACCTTCCTCTGCTCTGATTTTGTCTACAACTTTAACCTCTGTAGCTATGCTGGCATGATCTGACCCCGGAAGCCACAGTGCACTGTAGCCCTGCATTCTTTTCCATCTTGTCAGAACGTCCTGCAGCGTCTGGTCAAGGGCATGTCCCATATGAAGCTGCCCTGTAATGTTTGGAGGCGGCATAACGATAGTATACGGTTTTTTACTCTTGTCCACCTCAGCCCTAAAAGCTCCTTTTTGCTCCCACATCTCATAAATTCTGTCTTCAAATTCCTTAGGATTGTATGTTTTTGCTAAGTTCTTTTCCATTAGTATCTCCTTATTTAAATAATTTACTTTGCCAGGCTCCAGATAAAGTAACGCCCTCTGCAGACTGGCTGCAAAGGACGAAATATTTCCGCGGTACCACCTTTGTTCCTGCATATCATGTATGCAGACACTCATTTATCGCAAAACTCAGAAGCAACCTTCGTAACACGCAATCCTGCGAAGCTCTCAGCCTGTAGACTCCACTCTCTGTAAGGCGCTTTTGTCACTACTCCTCTTCATCATCGTTTTTATTAATTTAATAAGGTGAGAAGCGCTCACCTATAGTATTAGTCTATATGATTTTTGCCAAAAGTCAAGCAAAAATCTGCATGCAATCATACTACTATCAGTATGCAGGGTCTCCGGTCGCTTCCTCGTATTCCCACATATCAAATATAGCAAAAGGACTGAAATACCACATTCTCAAATCATTATCAATGAGCATTTCATGAGTCTGCGACTTCAAGAAAATCCTCAAACCATCCATAAGCGAAACGCCTCTGGCTTTAGAAATCATTTCGGCAAGTTCAGCGTCAAAATTCTGCATAATTGACGGCCTTGTTCTTTCATACACCCACACCTCCAATACCTTATCTGAATCCCTACAGATCGTAATACTTCTCATATTCTGCAGATGATGGGATAGCATTGATATAGTCAGCTTCTTTTTGCTTGTTATCTCTCCATACCCTGATCAGTTCTTTAGGGAACACGCCTCCTGCAGTGAGATAATCATGATCCTCATCAAGCGCAACAAGCGCTTCATCAAGAGTTTTTGGAAGTCCCTTAATCTTTGCTTTTTCTTCATCCGTCAGATTGTAAAGATTAAAATCGTAAGGTCCCCAGCCCTCTTTGACAGGGTCAATTTTATTCTTAATCCCGTCGATGCCTGCCATAAGTATTGCAGCATATGCATAGTACGGATTGCATGTGCCATCAGGGTTTCTAAGCTCAAATCTCTTGTTTTCAGGAGATTTGGCATAAGCCGGCACACGTATAACAGAGCTTCTGTTAGCTGTCGCAAATCCTATTGTTACAGGAGCCTCAAATCCCGGCACAAGTCTCTTGTATGAATTTGTTGACGGGTCTGTAAATGCACAAAGGGAAGATGCATGCTTCAAAAGCCCTCCTATGAAATACATGGCTGTATCGCTAAGCTGCGAATATCCTTTTTCATCGTAGAATAACGGCTTGCCTTTTTTGAAAAGATGCATATGCACATGCATGCCCGAGCCTGCCTCGTTATATATAGGTTTTGGCATCAGAGTCGCTGTCTTGCCTGCCTGTGCTGCGGCGTTTTTGATTACATATTTTGCAATCATGGTCTTGTCTGCCATATCAAGCATAGGCCCAAGCTCAACCTCGATTTCAACCTGTCCCGGTCCGCCCACTTCGTGATGATGGTATTTGACTCCAACGCCCCAGTTCTCAAGAAGCATACATATATGGCTTCTGAGACCGTAAGTCGTGTCATGAGGAATATCAACGTGATAGCCACCTTTTACAGGCACATGATATCCCAGGTTGTTGTCATATTCACCGGAATTCCATTCTGCATATCCTGTATCGACTTCAAAGCCTGCAGCCTGAGTCTTGGTTTCATAATTAACTCTGTCAAACAGATAAAACTCGAATTCAGGCCCTATAATCATCTCGTCTGCTATACCTTCTGATCTCATATATTCCTGTGCTGCAGCCGCAACATTTCTCGGATACTGGTCAAAAGGTCTGTTTTCAGGCAAATCTATAACCATTACATCACCCATCATGGTAATGGTTGGTATCTCCATAAACGGATCTATAACTGCTGTCGAAAGGTCTGGTATGAATACCATGTCTGACTTTTCGACTGCTGCATATCCATAATTGGAGCCGTCAAAGCCTATACCATATTTCATTGTCTCTTCAGTAAGGCGCTGCCATGGAAAAGCGAGATGACGCCATCTTCCGTTGATGTCAATCATTTTGAAATCAATCATTTCAATTTTGTTTTTTTCGCAGTATGCTCTTACATCTTTTACGTTCTTAAACATTTCTCCACCTTTTCTCTTTAATATTTTATTTCATTGCCTGTGCAATTTTGAACGGAATTTCTGCACATCTTGCTTCTGATATAGATGCGACTGATACCCTGAGGCCTTTTGCAAGAGGAACTATAAATATACCTTCTTTTTCAAGCTTCCTGCTGATTTCATCAGGGTTCGGGCAAGGTATTGATGCGAAGAATCCCGAATCAAAAGGTACTATTTCAAGACCGGCTTCTTTTGCTGATTTTTCAAATGCTCTGCCTCTTGCAACGAGCATATCTCTGTACTGTTTTCTTTCTTCGTTTACTTTAGCAAGCAGTCCTTCGTCCTCATAAATATTGGCTATAACCTTTTGGGATGCTCTGGTGCTGTTAGACCATGTTGCTCTTGCTGAATATTCGCATACCTGTTTGAACTCTGCTGCGATTTCTGCTGTCTTTGCCATGCATATCATAGCACCGCATCTCATGCCATAGAGTGTGAAGGTCTTGGATGCGCTGTAACCAAGTACAGGGAGTACATTTACAGGGAGTGTCTCAAGCTTAGGCAGGAACTGTCTGTATTCTGCTTCATCGCCTGCAAAATCTATATATGCAATATCAACAAACAAGGTTATTTTTTTGTCACTGCCTGCTGACGAAAGTGTCTCGATTACTTTGTCCCAGTCTGAAAGTGTAAGGGAATATCCTGTAGGGTTGTGAGCCGGAGTGTTAAGCAATATAACAAGGGAATCCTGTTTTGCAAGAAGCTCTTTAACCTTTGCATCAAAGCCCTGCTGATTGAAGCCGCCTTCTTTGCTTAGAAGCTCATATGTTTCAAGAGTTCTGCCCTGCTCCTGCGCTATGTTGTTGTATGGTGCCCAGTACCAGTCTGCTGTAAGTATTGCATCGCCTGGTTTTGAGTAGTTTGATACAGTATTTCTGATTGAGCCTGTGCCGCCTGGTGTTGCAACTGCTTCTGTAAAGCATTTTGGGATGAAGTCTCCAAAAGCTGCTTTCTGAATTGCTTTTTTGAATTCAGGTATGCCTCCTATAGGGGCATATTCTGCGAAATCCGTCGGGCTCAGTTTTTTGAGTTCCTCAACAACCGATGACATTACAATTAAATCTCCGTTGTCATCAAGAAGTGCACCTATTGTGGCATTGACTACGTTTTCTTTACCTTTCTCTGCTATCATTGCCTTAGCTCTTGTGCTTATTCCGAATATTTTATCCTCTTTTGGGATTTTCCTTCCATTAGCCTGTGCCATTATATAATCTGCCATTTTAATTCTCCTTCCTATGTACTAATTATTATATTCTAAACCAGAATTCATTACAAGCACTGTTCATGCTTCTTTCTCAAGTCTGAGTTTAAGCTCCAGCTTTTGCAGCCTGTTTTTTTCGATAATAACATAACAGGCAGACAGAATAACTATCGCACCTCCTGCAATCTGCATACCACCTATGCTCTGGCCAAGTATAAGCCAGCCAAAGAAGGTGGATGTAACAGGCAGGAAATTGCTGAAAAGAGATGCGATTGTAGGACCCAGATATTTGACTCCTCTGACATATATGAGATATCCTGTGCCTGCACTTCCTGCTCCAAGATACGCAAGGCTTAATATAATCTGTGGTGTAAAAGCCTCCGCTGGCGGCATCACTGCAACGGCATAAGGCAGCGATATCAGGACTGTACAGAAAATCTGATTGAACGCCATGGTAAGCTCTGTATAAGTTCTTGAGATTTTGGCAGTTATGAAGTTATACATATTCCATGATATTACGGCTCCGAATGCCAGTAGATATCCTATCATCCTGCCCTGAAACAGACTCGCAAAATCTGCTCCTATTACAAGGCCCACTCCTGCAACACATACGACAAGACCTGCTATAATTCTGACTGACAGCCTTCTTTTGAAAAGCACTCTTTCTATGAGAATTGATATGATCGGTACAAAAGAAAGTATAATCGTAATCAGTGCCACAGGTATGTATTCCATTGCTGTATACTCGCAGAAATAGTAAAGTACCTGTCCTGTAAGCGAGCACAGCACAAAAAATACAATGTCTTTTTTTCGAATCGTGAATTTGCGTTCTGCGATGACTTTGATTGTGGTTATTACAATGAGCCCACCAAGATATTTAAAAAACATGAGGTTAAGCGGTCTGAACACGTGAAGAGCATTCCTTGCTACAGAATAATCAAGCCCCCACATTAAAACAAGGGCGAACATAAGAATAAATGTCAATCGTTTTTTATCCAAGCTACAACTCCTTTTTGTCTTTTGCTATATTATATAATCCCGAAAGTTTCCCTGCAAGCAGTTCAATTTTAAAAAAACGAGGCAAAATATATTTATTCAGACGCCACGAGTCATACTGTAATTTAACAGTTCTTGAATACCCGGATAGCCTCCTGAATGTTCTTGACTCCTACAATCTCCATCTTCCCTGTTGATTTGATTCTCTCCGCGTTTTTGACCGGCATGATAATACGGTTAAAGCCCATTCTGATTGCCTCTCTGACTATCTTGTCAACATTCTGTACTGTGCGCAGCTCTCCTGTAAGTCCTATCTCTCCTATAACTATAGTCCTTGCAGGAGCTGCCATGCCTCTGTAGGTGGAATATATGGCAAGCGCCACAGCCAGGTCAATATATGTACCCTCAGGTTTAAGTCCTCCCACTATGTTTACATATATGTCCTCGTTTAGAAGTGACATTCCCGCTTTCTTCTCTAAAACAGCTATTATCATATTAAGCCTGGCAAAATCCACTCCTATGGCACTTCTCCTGGCAAAGCCCACATTTGCAGCAGAGGATAATGCCTGCACCTCTAAAAGCAATGGCCTTGAGCCTTCGTATACTGCTGTAACTATTGCCCCCTCTATGCCGTCCTCTACATCTTCAAGAAATGTCTTTGACAGGTTCTCAATCTCGATAAGCCCCTGCTGAGCCATTTCAAATGCACCTATTTCACTGGTATTGCCGAATCTGTTTTTGTAGCATCGCAGTATTCTGATTTCCTGATTTCTCTCTCCCTTGAAATCAAGCACACAGTCAACCATATGCTCTACCGTCTTAGGTCCTGCAAGCTCTCCTGATTTGGTAACATGAGCCACAATGAATACAGGTATATTATATACCTTGCCAAGCTTCATAAGCTCATTACCGCAGGCTCTGACCTGTGACACACTGCCCGGTGCTGATTCTATATCCGGCGCAAACATGGTCTGTATGGAATCTATAATTATAAAGCTTGGTTTTAGCTCCTGTGCTACTAAATCCACATTTGCCATATTAGTCTCTGACAATATATATAGGCTCTGTGGAATATCAGGGCATATTCTGTCTGCACGTAGCTTTACCTGCTGCTCTGATTCCTCTCCTGAAACATAAAGCACACAGCCCTCGCTTCGTGCAATGTTTGCAGCTGCCTGAAGTATCAGTGTTGATTTGCCTATGCCCGGCTCTCCTGTAATAAGAGTAAGAGAGCCTTTGACAAGCCCTCCTCCGAGAACTCTGTTAAGCTCCCTGATGCCTGTGTCTATCCTCTCATGGGTACCTGCACTCACCTCTGCGAGTTTTGTGGATTTGCGTCTGGTACTATCTGTGCTGCGACCTCTCCTGTCATCTGCAGCCTCTGCCTGCACTTTTTCCTCTACAAAGCTGTTCCATGCTCCGCAGATGCATTGTCCCATCCATTTGGGACTCTCGTATCCGCATTCCTGACATACAAATACTGTTTTAGGTTTTCTGGCCATAGCTCCCTCCTTGCGAACGTTTGTTCTGTTATTAATATATCAGAATACTCGGCGCTTGTCTACACTCTACTAAAAAAAATCTCCGGAAGTCCTATATATGTCTCCCGAAGATGTATGTTACTGTTTTGTTTTTTCTTTTTTGCCTGATATAATAACCGAAATTATAATGCTGAGAACAAGCACTCCAAATATGAAGCCTATTGATACAGGGATTGATATTTCAAAATGGAATATCAGAGCCAGCAGCTTGACACCTGTAAATATGAGTATAAGGCCTACACCATATTTGACGTATTCAAATTTTCTCCGCATATGCTCAACCACAAAAAACAACTGTCTCAAGCCCAGTATTGCAAATATATTTGATGAATATACAATGAACGGATCCTTTGATACCGAAAATACCGCCGGCACCGAATCTACTGCAAAAATTATATCTGAAAACTCTATAAGGCAGAGGATTGCAAACAGTGGTGTGAAAAGTCTTTTGCCGTTCTCAATCACCATGAATTTTTCGCCATGCATATCCTGTGTCATAGGAAGTACTCTGCTTATCCCCTTTATTATCCTGCTGTCGTGAGGGTCTTTTTCTTCTTCATCCTTCCACATTTTAATGCCGTTGATTATAAGGATGGCTCCAAAGATATATAATATCCACTCAAGGGCATTTACAATGGCAATGCCTGCAAAAATAAATACAAAGCGGAGAATTATAGCCCCTATAATTCCATAGTTTAAAACTCTGTGCTGCGCATGCTCCACTATGCCATATGCCATAAATATTGATATAAATACAAACAGGTTGTCCATACTCAGACTGAATTCTATCAGATATCCTGCGAAAAATTCAAGGCATTTATTGCTCCCTTCAATAAAATAGATACCTGCTCCGAATGCGCATGCAATCAGCATCCATATGAAAACCCATTTAAGCGAGTGCTTTACCTCACTCATCCTGTACCTCCTATGCTCAAAAAAGGCCTCGCCATCTATCCGGTCACGGTCAGATGGCGAAGTCCAAATTTCATTATTTACATCCCATAATCAGCGAATGGTTTATTCTTCTTCTTCAGCCTTGTGCTGTGCTATGATCTTTTCTGCAAGCTGTGCAGGAACTTCTTCGTATCTTTCGAAGTGCATTGTAAAGCTTCCTCTTGCCTGTGTCATTGATCTTAATGTAATAGCATAGTCAAAGAGCTCTGCCTGCGGTGCTTCTGCCATGAGCTTCTGTCCGCCGCCTGCCTGAGGTTCCATACCGAGAATCTTGCCTCTTCTCTTGTTCATGTCACCCATTACATCTCCCATATAGTCATCAGGAACGATGATGTCAAGATGCATTACAGGTTCAAGCAGACAAGGCTTAGCCTCAACGATACCTTTTTTGAATGCAAGTGATGCTGCAATCTTGAATGCCATTTCGTTTGAGTCTACATCATGGTATGAACCATCATACAGTACAGCTTTGATATTTACTACCTTGCATCCTGCAAGAGGTCCTTTTTCCATACATTCTCTGAGTCCTTTTTCGACTGCAGGAACATAGTTCTTAGGGATTGAACCACCAAACAGCTCTTCGCTGAATTCAAATTCTTCCTGTGCAGGCGAGAATCTGATATGAACATCACCATACTGTCCTGCTCCGCCTGACTGTTTTTTGTGCTTACCCTGAACATCTGAGTTACCCTTGATTGTTTCTCTGTAAGCTATCTTTTGAGGGACTTCTTTAACTTCTACGCCAAATTTGTCCTTGAGTTTAGCCGTAATTATTCCAAGCTGAATTTCACCCTGTCCTCCAAGGAGTGACTGATGAGTTTCAACGTTTCTTTCAAATACGAAGGATGGGTCTTCTTCCATAAGCTTGTGGAGACCTGTTCCGACTTTTTCGTCCTCACCCTTGCCTGCTGCTTCTACTGCTTTGTAAAGTGAAGGTGCCGGGAATTCGATTGGCGGGAATGTAACCTGCGCTGATTTGTCACAAAGCGTATCTCCTGTCTGAGTATACTGCAGCTTTGCAAATGCAACTATATCTCCTGCTGATACTGAAGGAGCATCTCCCTGGGTATTACCTCTCAGGAAAAATACTGAGCCAAGCTTTTCGGATTTTTCTGCTCTTGTGTTGTATGCTTCCATGCCTGTTGAAATCTTGCCAGAGATAATCTTTGCAAGTGAAATTTTGCCGAGGAACGGGTCTGCGATAGTTTTGAAAATCAAAGCAGACATTTTACCGTTAGGATCGCATTTAACTGTTTCGCCCTCTGTTGTTTCGTATTCTTTGCCTGTTGCTGTAGGAACGTATTTAACGATTGATTCAAGTACGTCTGTGACCTTGTCTCCAGTTGTTGCTGAGCATTCAAATACAGGAACGATGTCTCCGCTTGCGATACCTGCTGAAAGACCCTTTGCGAACTGTTCGTCTGTAAGCTCCATATTTTCGAGGTAGTATTCCATAAGTTCTTCATCAGTACCTGCAACTTCCTCTTCTAAAGCTTCTCTATCATCTAAAGTAACTACCGACGAACCGAATTTAGCTTTGAGTTCCTCTACAAGAGCTGCTGTGTCAACGTTTTCTTTGTCAATCTTGTTTAATATGAAGAATCTTGGCATGTCAGCTTTTTTGCAGGAATCCCATGCTTTTTCAGTACCAACCTGAATACCTGACTGAGCATCTACTACGATTGCTGCTGCTTCTACAGCTCTCAATGCTCCGTTTACTTCACCGATAAAGTCAAAGAAACCCGGAGTATCAAGGAAATTGATTTTTACCTTGTTGTACTCTACTGGAACGATAGATGTGCCTATTGAATATCCTTTTTCTTTTTCCATCTTGTCGTAGTCGGATACAGTATTGCCATCTTCAACCTTACCTAATCTGTTTATAACTTTTGTCGCAAGTAATGCTGCTTCGAGGAATGTAGTTTTACCAGCACCACCATGACCTAATAATGCAACATTTCTTATAGTGTCGCTTGTATAGCCTTTCATGCTAAGACCTCCTAAATTTATTTTCACATAGTAGTATCAGTATATCATCTATGCCCTTTTATTGCAATCCTTTTCTGAGGCTGAATAGGGCAATTCCGTGCATCAGCTATAAGTTCTTTCGCTCTACCCAGTCTATACCGTGCAAGGGTTTTATTTTTCTCATTATGCAACTATTCTCACCCCTCCACTATCAATGTTTCTGTAATAAGGGAGCACTTCTTTGTATTCTTCAAAGTCTTTAAGAGGTATGCAGGAAATATTGACAACAATATCAACATCGGACTCTTCATCAAAATCGCTTCTTGCATATGACCCGTAAAGTATAACCTCCGACAAATCAGACTTTATAACAGCTTTAATATTAAAGCGTAATTTCTTTAACAGTTCGTCTAACAGTTTTGCAGACATTCCGGCCACCTTCTATCCTTCCCACTCTCGGGCGGATTTGAGACTTTCACCCGTTAGAAACGTGCGCCCCCAGGCGCACTCAAAACTGCCGCATACCTTCAATTTCTTGTATGCGGCAGTCTTTATCTGTCAAACTATTTAGTTATAAGTCGTGTTTTTCTTCATTTAGGTATTTATCCATAAGAGCGTCTATATCAGCTTCTTTTTCAGGAAGCGGAGCATCTTTTTTCCGACCAACAAAAGTTACTACAATACCTATTACAGCGACTGCAAGGCCTATCCATTTCAGGCACTCTATAACCTGCGGTATGCTGTTGCAGAAAACATCATAATCATCAGGACCCCATTCACCATAGTCAATTTCGTACCACTTGAGCCAGAACTGCCCAAGAAATGCCATGGCGCCTGCGAATATCATAAATACACCCACTCTGACTGTATCCCCTATAGCAAGCTTTGTTTTAGGGTTTACAGGATTATGCTCAGGATCATTTACTGTAAGGCCACCGAAAATTTTCTTGAGAATATAGTATGCCACAGGGCCTGTACACAAAGCAATCAATCCTGTCGTCAGATAATCCGTACCGTTTACCAGCAGTGCCACCACTGAAATCACTATAGGAAATCCTGCATAGAAAATCATTGCCACTTTACCGCCTTTAATAAAGAACAGCCCTCTTTCCTTTCGCTTCTCTATCGGAAGTTTTTTCCTCAGTTTGATAACCGATACAGGCAGTATTATATATATTGCCAGCATAAATACTACTTCCATGCTTACAAGTGTTGTAAAATCTGATTGACATAGTATAAGAGTAACTACTGCCAGTGAAAGAATTCCTACATATGGAACTCCTCTTTTCTTTGAAACCTTTACCATAAACTGCGGACAAAGGTGATCATCGGCAAGTACAAAGAATCCTCTCGAACCCGACGCCAGATATGTATTAAATATCGCACATTGTGATACTATGGCGATTACAAGGAATACATATCCCCATGCCTGACCCATATAGGTTGTAAGTATTGTCGCATATCCTACTGACTCACCGCCAAAGCCGCCTTCTGTCGACCATAATTCCCAGCTGCCCTCAGGCATACATGCAAGTCCACCAAGTGTAGGGAGCACATATGTAAGTGCTACCAGCGGCATTGCTATTATAAGGCCTTTAGGGATTACCTGAGGGTTTTTAACCTCTCCTGCCATATTTGATATGCATTCATATCCGCAATACATCCATATGCAGATACATATACCTCCGCCCAGTCCATCAAATATACTGTAATCCTCCGGCATAAAAGGCTCCATAGGATTTGTCTGCCAGTTTATAAATCCTACTACTGCAACCAGTGCAAAAGCAAGAAGTATGAGGACTGAAAGCACTGTGCTGACCTTACCGACCTCTTTGAGACCCATCAGATTAACAATCGTAAAAATAAGTATCATTCCGATTTTTATTGCGTGAACTGCAAGTTCACTCATAGGTATCATCTGGCTTACGTAACCTGCAACAAGTGCAACATAAACACCATTGGTTATATATGTTGATACTGTTGCCCACCAGCCTGCCTGAAAGCCCCAGAATTCCCCGAAGGCTTCTTTAACCCATACATATACTCCTCCCTCAGAAGGCAGCACAGCTCCGCATTCTGCAACCAGATTACTGATAGGATATGCCCATATTATAGGGAAAACCATCAGTAATACCAGTGTCATTCCCGGTCCTGCTTCAGGTATCATCTCTTCGATACCAAACGCTCCTGCTGCTACAAGGCAATAGAGCATAAATACTATTCCTGATACTTTGATATCGTGCTTTTTTAGTCCTGCAACTCCATTTGTATGCTGACTCATTTCACTTTCCTCCTTAATATTAAATTGCAAATGCTATCCTTTTTTTCTATCTATGATTCTAATACTGTCACACACTTTGCATCACCTCTCTTAGAGTTCTTTAATCTTTGTTTCAAGCTTGATTCCCAGCTCTGCTGCATATTCAAAGTATTTATCTACCTGTTCAAATGATAACATGTCTGATGAAATAAGTCCACACTGATCAAAATCGCCGTTTATGAACATCTTGGAGAACAGATATCCACCCTGTCCTGTCAGATACATTTCACCTGTCATTTTAGCTCTTTCGAATGCTTCTACAATTCCCGGCGCAAACACGTGGTTTTCAACAAGAATATCTTTGCCGTCCTTCTTACCGTAAGCTTCAACTACCATGCAGCCATCATCAGCCTCCATGCCTTCTTCGATGATTTCTCTGATTTCCTCTTCAAATTTAGGTGGCTTAGGTATGCTTTCAACTATCACATCAAACGGCACAACCTTGCGGCCTTTGATTTCTCTTTCCTCATGATCAAGCAGTCCCGCTTTGTAAAGAGGCTCTGCAAAATCCATACCTGTGCCTGCATATTTGAAATATGCATTTTTGCAGCCCTTGAAATATTTCTCTGCATTGAGTGCATACTGCACAGGCTCATCATGACAGTGATTGAGGAAAGTAACTTCGTGATCCATATAGTCATATTTTCTCTTAACAGGATCTTCAAACGGCGGCCTTACAAACAGTTCTCCGTTTTCATATGTATATGCAGGCTCACTCATATCCTGTATTGCTGTTTCCGGTGACCACCAGAATGGCTGGAATCTCTTGGCCTTAACGCCTTCCCATACAAAGTTGTATATCGTATCGCAAGTGTCAAGGTATTTCATTGCATGTCTTGTAGCGCAGCAGATAACTCCCGGTGCTGAGCCTGTTCCTATGATTGCAAGTCTGCCTATCTCTTTGAATTTAGGGCTGTATACTTCAAACTGATACTTCATGCCTCTTATCCATCCAATATTTACATCCTCGTCAAATGCTGTGCTTGATGAGAAGTCCTGATAGTTGGCTTTAACTGCAAGCGCAGCGTCAAGTACGTTTTTACCAAATTCCAGAGGTAATGCATTTACAATAAGGTCAACACCCTGGGCGCATTCTATTATTTCATCCAGATTGTATGCATTGCATTTCATTCCTTTTGCTTTTGTAAGTATTCCTACAAGCTCATTTACCGCATCCATATTATAGTCTGCGCATATTATGCTGTTTACGCCTGGTTCTTCATCAAGCCTTTTTGCAACTGTTGTTCCCTGTGCTCCTGTTCCAAGTACTAAAATCTTCATATTAAACCTTCCTTGTTCCTAATGTTTTTTCCGTTTTATTTTATATCCATATGTTAAACGGTATTGCATCCCTCTTCAATCGCTTCATATTCTAAGTTTTCTGACTAAATAAAGGGATTTTGTCCTTGACACAGATGCTTTGGATGGTCTAAATAAAAAGCAAGGACTTTTTATCTGTATGCGATATAAGTTATGCCCTTGCTTTTTATACGTTAATAATTCTTTTAATTGTCAATTGTTATGTTTAGTCAAATTTCACAGACAGCTTTATATTCTTCGGGTTCACAACGTCAGATATCCTGTCTATAAGC